>JAABSK010000355.1 GCA_011390435.1 Desulfobacteraceae bacterium
GGTGCTCTGCACCAGGATAAAATAAAAGACATTTTCACTCATGCCTTAATTGAACCATACTCCCTGAAAAATAGCAACCAGGGGATGGCCGGCAGAATTTCCTGACAGGTTATGGTTTAAAGGGGAGTAAAATCAAATTTCTGCCCGCCGATGGCTGCTTCATACATAAGTCCGCCTTTGGTGTGTACAAAAACGACCACACCCTTGTTGTAGCTGGTATTGGCCTGGACCCCTGTGTCAGGCCCCGCACTGGCACCGGCAGTACCGCCTTCTGTGCCGGCCTTTGCCTGGATCCCTGCGGTGATCGCCACAGCAGAGGCAGAGGCATCAAATTCAAAAGCGCCGCTGGTAAACTCGTCATAGGCCCGTTTATCCTGGAAAAAAATAATTTCTGAAAATGCCTGGCCCCCCAGTTGAAATCCCACGCTCACTTTTGATAAGGTTACGTGCCCGGCAAGTTTTCCCTGGCGGTATACTTTGCCTTTACCATATGCTCCACCCACAACAATACCGCCCTTTCCCACTGTGGGGAAAACAGCATATCCATAAGCATCCTTGAAAAACGGCTTTACAGCCGGGGATTTCTTGAACACCGAGATGGTATCGCTGTAGTCATCGGCAAAAACTGCAGATCCTGCGGTTGCCATCCAGAAAACACATAGTGTCAATAAAAGAATTTTGATGGGTTTCATGGGTCGTACTCCTTTCATTTTTACAATTAACATCAGCTATGGGCATTTTATATGCCTCTGTAATCAGGCCATGGGATCATTGCTGCATCATGTGCTGCATCATTTCCTGCATGTCCATTTTTTTGTAATCCCGGGGTACGGTAAACATTTTTTCAGGAACAGACTGCGGGCTGATTTCCATAATCTCGTCAATGATTAATTCATCCATGGATATTGTTTTGGTCAATATGGGTATGCCCTTGATTTTTCTAAAGAACTGCTCTTCTTTACCCACCCGTGCATCTTCCTGGGTATCCAGCTTGGAAAAGGCTGTCACCAGGGTATTGAATACATCTGCATATCCTTTATGTATCCACATGTGGGAGTAATCTCCCTCACTGTCGACCCCTTTATATAATTCACAGGCAAATCCGTTAATAGTCCGGGTCTGCCCTGCAGATTCCATGGAAAACAGATCCTTTTCTTCCATCATTTCCGGAGCAGGGTCCATCTCTTCCATCATCTGTTCATTCATTTTTCCCATCTGGTTCATATCCATGACCAGGGCTGCTTTATCTTCATGCATAAGCGTGATTATTTTTGCAGACGGGCTGTCAAAAATTATGGTGGTGTCCTGACCATCTTGCAGGGTATTGATCAGGAAGGCCTCGCCTTTAATGTAAATATCTGCAGGTTCTTCAGAATAAGCTTCATCATCCCCGGTCTGTGCTGCCATTTTTTTGAGTTCTTCAATGGACTTTGAAAAATAAAGATCTGCCTGGGAAAGGGAGTCTGTATTTTCAAATTCATGGGAATTAACATAAATTTCCCGTCGGGAAATTTTACCCTCAAAATCCGCTGCAAAAGATACATTTTGACATACCAATAAGAACACCAGTGCAACCAGAAAAATTTTAGATTTCATGCGTTTTTTCCTTTCCAAATTCATATGGGGTTAATTTTGTGATCAATGGTGTGTATCATTCACTGGAATAAAAGACAATATTTATCCTGAAATCAGGAACGCCCCCGTCACTGTAGGCCCCAGCAGATGTCAGGATTGATACTTTCTGCTCGGCAACTGCTGTAAAAGGATTTATTTTTCCATTTCTTTTTTTAGCCTGTCAAATTCTTCTTTGGAAATTTCTCCCTTTGCATACCGTTTTTTCAATATTTCCATTGGGTCCTCTTTGGTCACATCCGGATTTTTTTTGTTCCGGGCGAAAATATAATAAATAAGCGCAACAGCAACAGCCACCAGAAGAATCCACATAAAAATACCTCCATAGATACCGTACCCCATCATAGGACTCCATCCGTGTCCCCCGTTCATGGCGTGATTAACCGATCGGTTGGTACACCCGGAGCTGTAAAGTATCATCACTGTAAACATCAAAGATGCCAGAACCATGTGTTTCATGTTATCTCCCTGGTAAAAATTAATTTTGTCTGTTCCATCAGCTGCTGGATAATGCCGGCAGATGCCAGCAGCATTGTGCCAACAGCATTGGTTGTCACCTTGTACATAGATTTTAAGCGTACTCTGTAAATCAGGCAGATGCAATGGGGTAAATCGTGTATAAACCGAAAAAAATCATGTAGATTTTCCTATAGGGAGGGAAAACGGGTGGCTGCGGAAAACCGGTCCACAAATCCGGGTTCGGAAGCCAGATCAAGAAAATGCACCTGCCTGGACAATATCTGGATTTCCTCCTGGTGTGTTTTGTTCAGCAAGGCCATGACTGCGCCGGTGCCGGCAAGGTTTTCTGCTGCGATCATCTTGTTTTTGCAGATATTGCGGGGCAGCATTCCGATATCCCGGGCATTTTTCCAATCAAATCTGGCGCCAAATGCCCCGGTGAGAATGGTGCGCTCCACTTCATGGACCCCGGCCCTCTTCAAAAGAAGTTCAATCCCGACACACAGGGCAGCCTTGGCAAGCTGGACCTGGCGGACATCCTTCAAAAGAAACTGGATGGTGGTGCCCGGCAGGGTAAATGCCCGGCCGAAACCTTTTTCATCACAGATCACACCCTCTTTTTTTGGATCAAAGGTGCCATTTTCCCGGATAATACCGGTTTTGCGCATGGCAGCCAGAATATCAATGACCCCGGAGCCGCAGATGCCCACAGCCGGTGCGTTGTTGATGGTTTCATGGACAATGGTGCCCTTGTCCACCCAGACCCGGCTCACTGCGCCGGTGGCAGCCCGCATCCCGTTGGATATCTGGGCCCCTTCCAGGGCCGGTCCGGTGGCGCAGCTGGTGGCCCAGAGTTTTGTACCGGTGCTGAGCAAAAGTTCGCCGTTGGTGCCGATATCAATGATAAGGGTTTTTTCATCATGGGTATGGGCCTGGTCCGCCAGGCAGGCAGCCAGGATGTCTCCCCCTAAAAATCCGGAAACCACCGGGAAGATATAGACCGGAACCGCCGGAGAAACAGTGAGCCCCAGATCAGCTGCAGTGGTGGTAAGGCCTTTTTGGAGAACCGGCAGGTAGGGAGCCAGGCCCAGGGTGTGGGGATTAAGC
>JAABSK010000036.1 GCA_011390435.1 Desulfobacteraceae bacterium
GGGCATTTGGAGACGGCAAAATCTTTGTCAGTCCAGTGGAAGAAGTCTATACCATCAGCTCCGGGATTGTTGAAACCGGAACCGATGAAAAACTGGAGGTGTCCGCATGAAAGAGGTCATGGCCGTCATCCGCATCAACATGATCAACAAAACCAAACGGGCGCTGATCAACGCCGGCATCTCCTCCATGACTGCCTTTGAAGCCCTTGGAAGGGGCAAGGGCCTGGTGGATATGAGCCTGCTCAAAGGTGCTGAGCAAGGCTATGAAGAAGCCATTGCCCAGCTGGGACAATCCGGGCGGCTGATCCCCAAACGGGCCATTTTTATTGTTGTTCCGGACACGCTGGTCCCCAGAACCGTCAACACGATCATCAAGACCAATCAGACAGGAAAATCCGGTGACGGCGTCATCTGGGTCATGCCGGTCATGGCCGCTACAAGCGTACGAACCGCTGAATCCGGAGACAAGGTTCTGGACGAGTTTTAATGTCACTACAAAAAGGATAAAACAGATATGACAACAGATCAAAGAACACTGCCGGACCCGGAAGCGGTCAAAAAAGAACTGCTGGCCAGATACCCGGCAAAAGTGGCCAGGAAACGCTCAAAACAGATCCTGGTGAACCGGAAGGATGAAACCGGCACGGTTCCTTCCATCGGCGCCAATGTCCGGACAGTTCCGGGAATCATTACCCAGCGCGGATGCTCGTATGCCGGATGCAAAGGCGTCATCCTGGGGCCCACGCGGGATATTGTCAATATCACCCATGGCCCCATTGGATGCGGTTTTTACAGCTGGCTCACCCGGCGGAACCAGACCCGGCCGGCAACTCTGGAAGATGACAACTACATGACCTATTGTTTTTCCACTGACATGCAGGACCAGGATATTGTTTTTGGCGGCGAAAAAAAACTCAAAGCCGCCATCCAGGAAGCCTGGGAAATTTTCAAACCCAAGGCCATCAGTATTTTTTCCACCTGCCCTGTCGGACTTATCGGTGATGATGTGCATGCGGTGGCCAGAGAGATGAAAGAAAAGCTGGGGATCAATATCTTTGGATTTTCCTGTGAAGGATATAAGGGCGTGAGTCAGTCAGCAGGCCATCATATCGCCAATAACGGCGTATTCACCCATATCGTGGGAAAAGATGATACCATCCGAGAAGCGGAATACAAGATCAATCTGCTGGGTGAATACAACATTGGCGGTGACGGATTCGAAATTGACCGCATCCTTGAAGACTGCGGCATATCCGTCATCTCCACTTTCAGCGGAAATTCCACCTATGACCAGTTTGCCAACTCCCATACTGCCGATCTCAATACCGTCATGTGCCACCGGTCCATCAACTATGTGGCCGACATGATGGAGATCAAATATGGTATCCCCTGGATCAAGATCAATTTTATCGGTGCCAGGTCCACGGCCAAATCATTGCGGAAAATTGCTGGATATTTTGAAGAAGAAGCCCTTTCCTCCCGCGTGGAAGCAGTGATTGAGCAGGAGATGAAAGCAGTTGAATCTGTGCGCCTGGATGTTAAATCCCGGTGTGAAGGCAAGCTGGCCATGCTGTTTGTCGGGGGATCACGGGCCCACCACTATCAGGACCTGTTCAGGGAAATCGGCATGAAAACGGTTTCTGCAGGCTATGAATTTGCCCACAGAGATGATTACGAAGGAAGACAGGTGATCCCGGATATTAAAATCGATGCTGATTCCAGGAATATTGAAGAGCTTGAAATCCAGGCAGATCCTGTGAAATACCAGCCCAGAAAGACCCTGGAACAGATTAAGACCCTTGAGGCAAAAGGAGTTGAATTCAAAGGATACAACGGCATGATGCCGGATATGGATGAAAACACCCTGGTGATCGATGACGTCAGCCAGTATGAAACCGAACTGCTCCTCAAAATGTACAAACCGGATATTTACTGCGCCGGCATCAAGGAAAAATATGCCATCCAGAAAAGCGGCATTCCCATGAAACAGCTGCATTCCTATGACTCTGGAGGACCATATGCCGGATTCAAGGGCGCCATCAATTTTTACAAAGAGATCGACCGCATGGTCAATTCCAGAGTCTGGGCATCTCTTGAAGCCCCCTGGCAGAAAAACCCGGAACTGTCCGCCAAATATGTATGGGAATAACCCAATGCTTTTTTACCACTGATACAGGAGATGTATGCGATGCTGCTCAGACATACCACCCAGGAAATAAAACCCCGTAAGGCCCTCACCATCAACCCGGCCAAAACCTGCCAGCCCATTGGCGCCATGTACGCATCCCTCGGGATCAATGGCTGCCTGCCCCACAGTCATGGCTCCCAGGGATGCTGCGCCTACCACAGAAGCACCCTCACCCGCCATTACCGGGAACCGGTCATGGCAGCCACCAGCTCTTTTACCGAAGGTTCTTCAGTCTTTGGAGGCCAGGCCAACCTGGTACAGGCCATTGACAATATCTTCACCACCTATGACCCGGACATTATTGCGGTGCACACCACCTGCCTGTCCGAGACCATTGGAGACGATGTCAACCAGATCGCCAGCAAAGCCGTTGCCGACGGAAAAGTCCCTCCAGGAAAACATGTGATCCACGCCAGCACGCCCAGTTATGTCGGATCGCACGTTACAGGATTCTCCAGCATGACAAAAGCCATGGTCACCCACTTTGCCAGAAATACCGGAAAACCCAATGGAAAATTCAATCTCATTCCAGGGTTTGTAGAACCTTCCGACATGACAGAGATCAAACGGGTGGCCAGGGCAATGGGGATCCAGCCCATTCTTTTTCCAGACACGTCCAACGTGCTCAACACCCCCCAGACCGGAAAATACAAAATGTTTCCCAATGGCGGCGTCACCATTGAAGCGTTGACCAGTGCCGGAGACAGCACCGGCACCATTGCCCTGGGACCGCTGGCATCGGCAGATGCGGCAAGGGCTCTGGACACCAAATGGAAAGTCCCCTGCCAGGTCCAGGACCTGCCCATCGGACTTGCAGCCACAGACCGCTTCATTGATGCCCTGAGGATTGCCGCCGGTGTCAGCGTCCCTGATAGTATCACCATTGAACGGGGCCAGCTTCTGGATATCATCACAGACATGCACCAGTACTTTTATCGTAAAAAGGTAGCGCTGGCCGGAGATCCAGACCACCTGATTCCTCTGGTGGAATTTTTGGTCAGCATCGACATGATGCCGGTGCACATCGTCACCGGCACCCCTGGCAAAGCCTTTGAAGCGCGGATCAGGGAGCTGACCGCCCATCTGCCCTGCAAGGTAAACGTCAAAGCCGGCGCAGATATGTTCATGCTCCACCAGTGGATAAAAAACGAACCGGTTGATCTTTTGATGGCCAACACCTACGGCAAATACATGGCCAGAGATGATGACATCCCTTTTGTAAGGTTTGGATTTCCCATCCTTGACCGCGTGGGCCACTCATATTTTCCCACCACCTGCTACAAAGGCGGAATGCGGCTTTTGGAAAAGATCCTGGATGCCCTGTTGGACCGGATGGACAGAGACGCACCTGAAGAACGTTTTGAACTGGTCATGTAAATACCATAAGGAATTGTGAAATGAAATCCATCTCCATACTGGAAAAACGCAAAACCCAGATCTATCAAAAAGGGAAGGACACTTTTGACATCTCCTGCGAAACAAAGAGTCTGGCCGGATCAGTCAGTCAGCGGGCCTGTGTATTCTGCGGTTCCAGGGTGGTGCTTTATCCCATTGCCGACGCCTTGCACCTGATTCACGGCCCCATTGGATGTGCATCCTATACCTGGGATATCCGGGGAGCCTTGTCTTCCGGACCGGAACTGCACAGAATGAGTTTTTCCACGGATCTTTCCGAGCTGGACATTGTGTACGGTGGTGAACAGAAACTGGAACAGGCCCTGATTGAACTGATCAGGGACTATAAGCCCAAAGCCGCCTTTGTGTATTCCACCTGCATTGTCGGCATCATTGGGGATGATGTGGAAAGGGTATGCCGAAAGGTGGCTGCCCAGGTAAAGATCCCGGTATTGCCGGTGCATTCAGAAGGATTTAAAGGCACCAAAAAAGACGGTTATAAAGCAGCCTGCGATGCCCTGTTCAAGCTTGTTGACATGCACCCGCCCTGCCGGGAGAAAATCCCTTACAGCATCAACATCCTGGGTGAATTCAACATTGGCGGTGAAACCTGGATTATCAAGGACTATTACAAAAAAATGGGGATCAAAACCGTCGCAGTCATGACCGGAGACGGCAGGGTGAAAAATATTCAAAGTGCCGGCCGGGCCAGCCTGAACGTTGTCCAGTGTTCCGGCGCGCTGACCCACCTTGCTGTGAAAATGGAAAAAGAATATGCCATTCCCTATATCCGGGTGTCCTATTTCGGCATTGAGGACACAGCTGCCGCCCTTTACGATGTGGCTGCCTTTTTCAACACCCGGCCGGAGATCATGAAGAAAACTGCCTGCCTGGTATCCGGACAGGTGCAGGCCATCGTGCCGCAACTGGAAAAAATCAGGCAGGACCTTTCTGGAAAACGGGCAGCCATCTATGTGGGCGGTGCATTCAAAGCCTTTTCCCTGATCAAGGCCCTGCGTTACCTGGGCATGGATGTGGTACTGGTGGGTTCTCAGACCGGAAATACCGATGACTACCGCCGCCTGAAAGAGATGTGTGATGACGGCACCATTATTCTGGATGATGCCAATCCCCTGGAGCTGGCCAAGTATATCTGTGAAAAAGAAGCCCACCTGTTCATCGGCGGAGTAAAAGAGCGGCCCATTGCCTATAAGCTGGGAATCGGGTTCTGCGACCACAACCATGAGCGGAAAATCCCACTGGCCGGATTTGAGGGCATGCTCAATTTTGCCAGAGAAGTCCATGAAACCGTCACCAGTCCCATCTGGGAACTTGTCCCGAGAAACAGACAAAAAGGATGATAACCATGATCAAAACCCAAGCCTATACGGCTACCCGAAATGCCTGTAAAATGTGCACCCCTCTTGGTGCGGCCCTGGTTTTCCACGGAATCGAAGGCACGGTCCCTCTGCTGCACGGATCCCAGGGATGTTCAACCTATATGCGCCGGTATCTGATCAGTCATTTCAAAGAGCCGGTGGATATCGCCTCATCCAACTTCAGCGAGGAAACCGCGATTTTCGGCGGCGGCGCAAATCTAAAGCTGGCGGTTGAAAACGTCATCCGCCAGTATGATCCGGAAATGATCGGTATTGCCACCACCTGTTTGAGCGAAACCATTGGAGATGATGTGGCCATGATCCTGGACACGATCAAGCCGGCGGTACGAAAAGCGCAGCTGGTTCATGTTTCCACCCCCAGTTATACCGGCACCCATGTGGACGGTTTTCACCATGCTGTCCAGGCGGTTGTGGAAAAATGCAACCCCAAAACAGCAAAAGTCAGATACAAACCCAGGGCCACTAAAAAAATCAATCTGTTCCCCGGGATGCTGTCCAATGAAGACCTGCGGCATTTAAAAGAGATCTTTTCAGATATGAAAACCCGGATGACACTGCTGCCGGACTATTCCGAACGACTGGAAGGACCGTCATGGGTGGAGTATCAGGCCATTCAGCAGGGAGGAACCCCCATCAAGGCGATCCAGGAGATGCATCTGTCCACCGCGTCCATGGAACTCGGTTCCATTCTGTCCCGGCTGAAACAAAAAGGGGAGAAAACCGCTGGTGCATACCTGGAAAATCATTTCAGCATTCCCTGCACCTCTGTGGGCATCCCCATCGGGGTCAAGGCCACAGACCTGTTCTTTTCCCTGCTGGAACGAATCACGCTCAAAGTGATTCCGGAAAAATACAAGCGTCAGCGGGGACGATTGATTGACGCGTATGTGGACGGCAACAAATATGTCTCCCAAAAACGGGCAGTGGTCTATGGTGAAGAGGATTTTGTGGTGGCCATGGCCGGGTTTCTGGCTGAAATCGGTGTGATTCCGGTATTGTGCGCATCCGGCGGCAAAAGCGGTTTTCTGAAACAGGCCCTGGGCGAGCTGATGCCCAAACGTATTTTCAAGCAGGTGGCCGTCCACCAGGGCATGGATTTTACCCAGATCGAGAAAAAAGCCGGCGCATTGTCACCGGACTTTGTCATCGGGAACTCCAAAGGCTATTCCATGGCACGGCACCTGGATATCCCCCTGGTCCGGGTGGGCTTTCCCATCCATGACCGCGTGGGTGGATCACGCATTCTTCACATCGGATACAAAGGCACCCAGGAATTGTTTGACGTCATTGTCAATACCCTGCTCCAGAAACGCCAGGACACGTCAAAAACCGGATATGCATACATGTAACAAAAGGATCGGAAAAATGAATATTGAACGCCACCCCTGTTTTAATCCCAAAGCCTGCAAAAGTCATGGCCGGGTCCACCTTCCTGTTGCACCCCGCTGCAATATTCAATGCAATTTCTGCAACAGACAGTTTGACTGTGTCAATGAAAGCCGGCCAGGTGTCAGCAGCGGCATCCTTTCTCCACACCAGGCCATGGCCTATTTACAATCGGTTGTCTCCGCCAGGAACAACATCTCTGTTGTCGGGATTGCAGGACCGGGTGACCCGTTTGCCAACCCGGATCAAACCCTGTCAACCCTTGAAATGGTTCGCAGCACCTATCCGGACATGCTGCTGTGCCTGGCCACCAATGGACTGAACCTGACAGCGTATCTGGATGACGTGGCCCGGCTCCGGGTCAGCCACGTCAGCATTACAGTCAATGCCGTTGATCCGTCTATCGGTGAAATCATCTATGCATGGGTGCGCTCAGGCAAAAAAACCCTGCCGCCTGAAAAAGGGGCAAAACTGCTCCTGGAACGGCAGCTCGCTGCCATCACCGGACTCAAGGAGCGCGGCATCATCGTAAAAGTCAACACCATTGTTCTGCCGGGGATCAACGACACCCATGTGGCAGCAATTGCCCGGGAAATGGCCCGCCTGAATGTGGACCTGCTCAATTGCATGCCCTATTATCCCAATGCAGGAGCAAATTTTTCCGGATTGAAAGCGCCAGCCAGAAAACAGATTGCCGAAATTCAAAAAGATGCTGCACAATATCTTCCACAGATGATGCATTGCAGGCGGTGCCGGGCAGATGCCGTCGGCATGCTGGACGAGGCACAGGATATGACCCTGCTCAACCGGCTCCAGGAATGTGCCGCCCTGCCCCGTCCTGATGGCGCAGCCCCTGAATACACCCCCCGACCTTCAGGCTCCGGCACGCTTCCATATGCCGCCGTTGCCACGCGGGAAGGGGTTCTGGTTAACCAGCACCTGGGAGAGGCCACCCACCTGGCAATCTATGATCTGAACCCGAAAATCCCGGTTCTGGTTGAACGCCGCAGGATGCCTGAACCCGGTTTGAACGGTCTTCGGTGGGAAGCAATGGCAGACAGGCTTATTGACTGCAAACGCATCCTTGTCAGCGGCGTGGGAACGACCCCTGAGGCCATCCTGAGTCAGCGAGGATTTGAGGTGCTGGTGATGGAAGGATTGATCAATGAAATCCTGATGGGAGTTAAACACCAAAAAAATATGAATCACCTGCGTAAAACAACTGCCTTATCCCCAGGCGCTGCCTGTTCAGGCAGCGGAATGGGCTGTATGTAAACAGATCTATCAACAGGAGAAAACCATGGAAAAACCCGACCACCATATCCTGGTCTGCGCCAGCTTTCGACCCAATGGAGAACCCAAAGGCAAATGCCACCGGAAAAACGCTGTCAATTTTCTGGCATATATTGAAAACGAAATCATTGACCGCGGGCTCGACAACACCATTGTCTCATCCACCTGCTGCTTGAAATTGTGTGATGAAGGGCCTGTCATGGTGGTCTACCCGCAGAACACCTGGTATGGCCATGTCACATCTGAAGATGATATTGATGCAATTTTAGATGCCATCGAAGCGGGCACCGTGGCTGAGGCCTACCGATTATCGTCTGACACGCCATGACCGACACCCTTCCAGCCAGCACGATCCAGGTGGTGGATACCACCCTCCGGGACGGAGAGCAGGCGCCAGGGGTGGTTTTTACCACCCGGGAAAAACTGGATATTGCCGCAGCCCTTGATACGATTGGAATTGATGAGATCGAAGCGGGTATTCCAGCCATGGGAGAAGCCGCCTGCAGGGATATCCGTGCGATCTGCAAGATGAAACCAGGCTGCATCGTCACTGCCTGGTGCAGGGCCGATGCCAGGGACATCCGCCTGGCGGCTGCCTGCAACACCCCTGGGGTGCACATCAGTTTTCCCACCTCTCCCGTGCTGCTGAAAACCTTTGGAAAAAGCGAAACCTGGGTAATAGAGCAGCTGGATCAGCTGGTTACCCTGGGCCGAAAATACTTTGATCATATCTTTGTCGGTGCCCAGGATGCCACCAGAACCGGTGAAGGCTTTCTGCAAAGCTTTGCTGCTGCAGCCGTGAAAACAGGCGCAGACCGGCTCCGCCTGGCCGATACAGTGGGTCTTTTCAGTCCCCGTGACGTGATGCAGCTGATTCAGAGTCTGAAACAGGCTGTTCCCGGGATCACCCTTGAATTTCATGGCCACAATGACCTGGGAATGGCCACGGCCAATGCTGTCAGTGCAGCACAGACAGGGGCTTCAGCTGTAAGTGTCACCGTTAACGGACTGGGAGAAAGAGCTGGCAATGCCCCGCTGGAAGAGGTGGTCATGGCCCTGTTCAGGATACCCGGTGTTCACACCCGTGTTCAGACTACAGGCCTGTCAATGCTGTGCCGCCAGGTGGAAACCTTTTCCGGTGTCCACCTTTCCGATGCAAAACCCGTCACCGGCAAAAATGTTTTCCGCCATGAATCCGGGATCCACTGTGCAGGAATGCTGAGGAACACAGACGCCTACCAGCTGTTCGACTCTGAAACCATCGGAAAAAACGGATTTGAATGCGTGATCGGATACCACTCCGGAACCGCTGCTGTCTGTCACGCCTTTGAAACACACGGCATCACCATTACACCGGAAAAAGCCAGATCCCTCCTGCCGGTGATCCGGCAGACCGCCATGAACCAGAAATCCCACCTGACCCCACTTCAACTGCAACAGATTTACGCAGCTGACAGATTTGATGACAGATGAAGCTGGCCTGCATGAATATTCGGAAACCTTTGACAAAAAATTCGATTCAGAGGAAAATTACAGACAGCGCAAATTGACGGCACGGATAAAGGTCAAAAAACTGCAGAAGATGCGAACCGGCCTGTCCTGTTGAAAAAACCAACCAGATACAATAGGAGAGATGCATGTTTATCAACGGCCAGTGGATATCAGCAAAGGACAACAAAGAATTCACGATTTACAACCCTGCTGACGGCAGTGAAATCGGGACAGTGCCAGACGGCGGCGAAGCAGAAGCCAGAATGGCAGTTGATGCTGCTGATGCAGCATTTGATATCTGGTCCACCCAGACCGCGTACCAGCGCTCAGACTTCCTTTATCAGGCGTACCGACTGATGATGGACCATCTCGAACACCTTGCCCAGCTAATGACACGAGAACAGGGAAAACCCATACCGGCGGCCAGAAACGAAGTCAAATATGGTGCAGATTTTCTTTTATGGTTTGCTGAAGAAGCCAAACGGGTCTATGGAAGAACAATTCCTTCTTCCCGCCAAGATCAGCGCTTCATGGTTTTAAAACAACCCGTTGGTGTCGTGGCAGCCATCACCCCCTGGAATTATCCAGTCTCCATGATTACCCGGAAGATTGCCCCTGCCCTGGCCGCCGGATGCACCATTGTTATCAAACCGGCTGAAGACACGCCACTTTGTGCAATTGAAATCATGAAACTCCTTCAAAAGGCAGGGCTGCCTGATGGCGTTGTCAACCTGGTGACGGCAAAGAACCCCAAACCTGTTGGTGATCTCTTTACAAGTGATCCAAGGATTGCCAAACTAACGTTTACCGGTTCCACCGAGGTCGGCAGGGTACTGGCCCGTAGCGCGGCTCAAAACCTGAAACGCATTTCTCTTGAACTGGGGGGGCATGCGCCGTTCATCGTGTGCAGGGATGCCAATCCCAAAATGGCAGCCAAAGGGCTCTTTCTTCTTAAATTCCTGAATACCGGACAGGCCTGTATCTGTCCCAACCGGATTTTTGTTCACAGCAGCATGAAAGATGACTTCCTTGCTGAGCTTGAAAGCAAGGTAAACAAGATGAAAGCTGGAGCAGGCATCACCCCGGGTGTTTCCATCGGTCCTCTGGTCAATGCCGCAGCAGTGGAAAAAGTGGACAACCAGGTAAAGGACGCGATTGAAAAAGGCGCCGGCCTTGTCGCAGGCGGCAGACGCCTCACTGACGAAGGACTCGACAGCGGCTGGTTCTACGCACCAACCATCCTGGACAATGTGACCGAAGCGATGCTGATCTACCGGGAAGAGACCTTCGGGCCGGTGGCACCGATTATTACATATGAAGATGAAGACGAGCTGTTAACAAGGGCCAATGATACAAATTACGGACTGGCTGCGTATATCTACACCAGCAGCCTGTCAAAATCCATGAAACTGTTTGAAGGCTTGAAGTTTGGCATTATCGGAATCAACGATATCAATCCCACAGCGGCATCTGCTCCCTTTGGCGGGATGAAAGACAGTGGCATCGGACGGGAAGGTGCAATCGAGGGGATTGATGAATACCTTGAAACCAAACTGGGAGGGATCTCTCTGAGATAACCCCCTGATGCAATCGGCTTTACAGACAGGTGATATCAATCCGGAACTGAAAGATGATTGATGCAGATAAACACATAGACGACACGGAGCAGCTGATGAATCAAGATCATATCGTGCACACAGTGGATATTATCCGGTCAGCGGCAGGAAAAAAAACGCTGATGACAGATCAGGTGATTGATGAAGATATTCTTGAGATCCTTATCAATCAGAAACCCTGTTTTGAGATGGTCTGTTCCATGACCCATGTCCAGAAGCTTGCAGCAGGATTTTTGTTCACCCAGGGAATTGTCCGGAAAAAAAGTGACCTTCAGAAAATACAGTTTTTGGCAGATAAAAAACAGTGCTGCCTGACCGTGGACAGCAGCATTGCAAAACAGGTGGAACGATTTACAAACAGTCGGCTGGTCAAGGGTTCCAGTGGCGGAACCATGCTGAAAACCACTCTGGCAGATGCACAGATTCCACCGCATTCAAATGGCCGCTGTATCACTCCAGAACAGGTATGCGATCTGATCCACCGGCATGCAGATCATTCAAAACTGTTCCATCAGACCGGAGCTGTCCACAGTGCTGCCTTATGCACCCCGGAGCAGATCCTGTTTTACGCCGAAGATATCGGGCGGCACAACGCTCTGGACAAACTGGCAGGCCATATCCTGCTGGAGCAGGTCGATGTTTCAGACAAAATCGCTACCATCAGCTGCCGGATGTCTCTGGAGATTGTGGGAAAAATCATCCAGACAGGTATCCGCACTGTTATTTCCAATGCCGCACCCACCCTTGGGGCGATTCAGCTGGCTGCTGACAGCGGCCTGACCCTGATCGGCTTTGCACGGGGCGACCGCTTTAATATTTACAGCCATGGAAACCGGGTCTGTTGAGGTGGTGTTCAGGATGGACAGATGGCCAGCCCCTGTTCCACTTCTTTGCGTTTTTCAGGAGAATACAGTTTTTCCACCAGGGTCAGTGCAAATTCACAGGCGGTTCCAGCGCCTTTGCTGGTGATGCACGTGCCATCCACCGCCACATTGACATCCAGCGTATTGCCGTTGTTGATCTGATGGGTAAACGCAGGATAACAGGTCACATTCTGCGATGTGATCAGGCCATGGTGGTGCAGCACAACAGCAGGGGACGCGCAGATGGCAGCATAATACCGCCCCTGGTCCGCCTGATTTTTCAACAACGTCTCAAGAACAGAACTGTCCCTCAGATGCTCAGCACCAGGAATACCACCTGGCAAAGCAATCAGGTCAAAGGTATCAGCCTTGCAGTCTGCGATCAGGCAGTCCGCCTTGAATTCAATCCCTTTGGATGCCTTGATCATGATGTCGTCCACCGATGCAACAGTTACCCGGGCACCCGCCCGCCTGAGCACATCAATAATCGTAATCGCCTCCATCTCTTCAATTCCCTGAGCCACTGGGACAAGGACGGTTGCAACAGATTCCTGGTTCATCTCTCCCTCCTTTTTTTCCGGGGCTGAATCATCAATCGTCCCGGGATTTTTGAGCCGCTTCCCGCTCTTTTTTCTTTTTCAGATAATACTGCCGGTTCTGCTCCCGGATAACGTCCTTGTGATTCGCACGGTATTGGCGCTTCTTTTCCAGAATGCGCTCGCGATTTTCATGATAATAGGTTTTAACCCGTTCAATCACTTTTTCACGATTTTTCTGGTATCGTTTGCGATCGCGTTCATTTTCTTTCTTGCGATTTTTGCGATACCACTCTGTATGAAGTTTAGAGAGCCTTTCCTTGTTGTCCAGCCAGTATTGCTGACGATATTTTTTTCGCTTTAAACGCCTTTCCGCTTCAGTCAGGGGCAAACGGCCTGTTTTTCCAGCAGCGCTGGACTGGCCGTATGATGCCATGCCCTGGCAGGCGACACATCGTCCGTTTGACACATAGCGGGGCGCGTCATGCCCCAGCTGACATGGGGTTGCTGTATAATAATGGACATGGCCGGCATCTTTTGCCTCAGCCCGTGTGGAAAACATCTGATCCGGGGTCAGTTTTTTTTTACCGTACGTTTTTGTATGCATTTTTCATCATCCGAAATGATTTTTTTCGTCTGTATCTGTTATTGCCTGTCAGGTTAACACCTTGCCGGCGATATTTCAAGAACAGATCATGTGCGGCAAAAATCTCTCCAGGACGGAATCAGCGCCTGAGCTCAAACCCCACCTGCTGGATCATTTCAAGATCTTCTTCAAGCTGATTCCCGTCAGTGGTCAGATACCGTCCGGTCATGAGACCGCTGGCACCGGCAGGAAAAATCATGGGGTGAAGCAGCTTGAGGTTTCCCATTCTGCCGCCGCAGACAAGAATATCTTTTTGGGGCAGCACATACCGGATCAAAGAGATAATTTTCAAACATCGTAACGGGGTCAGGTTTTTCTGACCGGCCAGCGGTGTCCCGCTGATCGGGGTTAAAAAATTCACCGGCACAGCATCCACATCCAGCGTTTTCAGCTCCAGGGCCATTTCCAGCACCTGTTCCATGGTCTCCCCGATCCCGAACAACCCGCCGGCACAAACTGACAACCCTGCTTTCTGTGCTGCCTTAATCGTATCCACCCGGTCCTGAAAGCTGTGAGTGGTGCAGATATTGGAAAAATGACTGCGGCTGGTTTCAAGGTTGTGATGATACCGGGTAACACCCGCTGCTTTCAGCGTTTTAAAGGCATCAGGCCCGAGAATGCCCAAAGAGACGCAAAATGAAAGTGGTGCCGGCTGTAATCCGGCAATGGCATCTGCGATTTGCTGGACTTCCGGATCAGACAATCCCCTGCCCGAGGTAACAATGGAATACCGGTGAACCCCTGACGTCATGGCAGCAACAGCTCCTTTTTGCAGCTCAGACTCCGGCAGCAGCGGGTATACGTCAATATCAGCCGTGGCATATCCGGACTGGGAACAAAAACTGCAGTTTTCCGAACACCGCCCGGATTTGCCGTTACAGATGGTGCACAGATGGACCGTGTTCTGAAAAAAAGCCTGGCGGATGACATCTGCCCCGGCCATGAGGGAAAACAGATCTTCCAGAGGCGTGCGGGCAAGCGCGGTATAAGTGTCCTGATCAAGGGCACTGCCGCTGATCACCCGGCCTGCAATATCCATAAAATCCCGGGGCATTAATCTCATCTGATCGATCCTTCCAAAGACGGGTGTTTCAGGGGTTACGGACCAACTGGGCGGTGTAAAGCGCGCTGGTGTCTTTGACAACCTCCAGAATAAAAGCCTTGACCGCTTTTGAATTTTTGGCCGGATAATTGCGAAACGTCACCAGAATGCCGGTCAGTGACGCAATAAAAGAGCGTGAATACCGCCTGGCCATTGTGCTGTCAACGCCATGGCGCATCAACAACTGCTGAAACAGGTCAAAAAAAACTTTGGTCAAAGAATCAAATTTACCGGCAACCGGGACATCCAGGTTGTCTTTGAGCATCAGATAGGCAAGCATCTGAAATGCTGGTTCATTTTCAACGGTAAACTCTACAAAGGCAACGGCAAATTCCTCTATGGTTCCGGGTTCATCCTTTTGAACCAGCGCTTTGAATCCCTTTACAGCCTCGGAAATCTTCTGCAGAAAGGTTTCATGGAAAAGATCTTCCTGGCTTGGAAAATATCGATAGATGGTGGCCGGAGATATGCCGGCTTCATCTGCAACATCCCGCATACCGACTTCATAAAATGGTTTTCGTGAAAAAAGAGCAGATGCAGAATCCACAACAATCTGTTTTCTGGCTTCTTTTTCTTTCTCTTTCAGCTCTGCAAATCTTGACTCGCCCACAAATTCAACCCTTTTTTAAGCATGTTCTCATTCAATAATTTTTTGAACTTATCATTTGTTCTGTGTTTAGACAAGATAAAATTGCCCCTGCCGTTTTCATTGATATGAAAGGCTTTTTAGCGATTCTCCGTTCTGTTTTTGTGCTATTTAAGTTACTGGTGTTCACATAGAGGTTTCTGTCCGGCCCGGCAGGTAATATTAGCGTTGACGGTGTATCGGAAAATTGATATATGTGGGCTTTAAAAAAACGGAGATCACAGGCATATGCGCAGGGAAAAAACCATCAACCGGGATCTGTTTGACTTTGAAATCGGATATCTGACCAAAAGTCCCTGCCTGGTGTGTGAAAAAAGATCCAAGCGTCCCAAATGCCATGCAGACTGCTTGATTCTTGATCAAATCCAGACAACCCTTGCACGGGGAATCTCATCCCAGGCGTCCGGCTACCAGATCTGATCTGCTGGAATGTCTTTTCATTTTTCAAACAGATCATCTGCTCTTGCAAAAAAACACCTGACTCAGGATCTCCTTGCGCAGTTAAAGCACCTGAAAACCCGGACAGGCTTTACCCTTGAAATGGCGATTGCATCAGGAATAAAAAACCCGGACAGCCAGATCGGCATCTATGCCGGCGATGCGCAAAGCTATGAGATATTTTCGCCTGTTTTCGATCCAATCATCTTTGAATACCACGATACCAGACAGAAACAGGCCCCGCCCAGACAGATCCCTGCCATGGACCTGCCAGATCCAGACCCGGATCAGCAATATATTTTGTCCACACGAATACGGGTAGCCCGAAACCTTGCCGGTTTCAGTTTTCCCTGTCATATCGATCTGGCCGGGCGCAGACAGGTTGAAGCCCGGATTCTGACGGCAATGGATCTTTTGCCGGACCACCTGTCCGGCACCTGCTATTCGCTGGAGACCCTCACCAAAGCTGACCGTTCCTGGCTTGAACGAAAAAAACTGCTGTTTCAAAAAGGAGACCGGTTTCAGGCTGCTGCCGGCATCAATACCGATTTTCCAAAATGCCGGAATATCTTCTGCGCTTCTGATCAGACATTTGCCGCATGGATAAACGAAGAAGACCACCTAAGGGTTTTTTGCATGGAAAAATCATCCCGTATGGACAGGGTGTTCAACCGTCTTGTACAGGGTCTGACTGCACTGAACCAGCACCTTGATTTTGCATGGAGCCCTGCCTATGGCCATCTCAACTCCTGCCCGACCAACATTGGCACAGGGATGCGGGCCAGCGTGCATATCCGGCTGGAACACCTTTGTCAACATCACCACATCCTCTCCTGTATAGCGCAACAGCACCACCTGCAGATCCGGGGAACCCAGGGCGAAAAAACAGGGATTGAAAACAACGTTCTGGATATCAGTAACAGATACCGGTTCGGACTTTGCGAAAAAGAGATTCTTAAAACCCTTCACAAAGGGGTGTCCGCCCTGATTGCAGCTGAAAAAATGATCCAATTGATACCATTAAAAAAAGGAGCAAAACAATGACCATGATCATTGTAACCGCCATCATTCTTGCTGTCCTTATCGGAGTCGGGATGATGATCAAAAATAAACAAAAACCTGCAGGCCAAAAAACTGACAGCTCTGTTCCCCCTGTTCAGGCTGCCCCGGGCCAGGAATATCATGATATCCTGTCGTCTTTATTAAACCTGAATATTCTTCTGCGCAAAGACCCGGATATCCCGGATGCAATGACCATCAAGATCGAAACGATCATTGATGATCTCACTGTCATTATCCCGCAGATGATGGAGCGGTATCCGGCTGAAACCCTGACCTATGAAATCAAAAAAATCGGCAAAGCCCATTTATACAAAACCGTTAAAGAATATCTTGACCTGTCTAAAGACAGCAGAAAAGCCCAGCAGACCATATTTGAAAACACCATCGACAGCCTGCATGAGGTATCCCATAGATCCAGGGATATCATTGAAAAGAATGAAACTGCAGAATTTAAGACCATGGCAAATTTTCTTGCGGGAAAATTTTCTTAAAAAGGAGAATTAAAAATGAATGATATGGCTTTAGATCTTCAACGTGTTGGGGATCAGGCAAAAGCTCCTGTACTTTCCGATATCACCCAGGCATCGGGTCAGGGTGCCCTGACCCCGGTCCAGGCACCGTCCAACCTTGTACCGGTGCAGCCTTCCCATCTGACGGTTGAAGATATCCAGGCAATTGAATCCAAAGCAGATGAATTCATTGAAAAAATAAAAAAAGACCCGGCCGACTGGCAGCTTGGCAATTTTGTTTTTGGTCTGGGCCAGAAAATCATGGAAGAAACCCAGGCCCAGGTCAGTTTATATGACCGGAAAATGGGCAGTGTGCTCAAAAATGTGGCTACGGATAATTCTTCTCCTGTGGGCAAAAATATCCTGGCCATCAAAACCGAGCTGGACAAGGTGAACCCTACAGTGGTTGCCAGGACACAAACGCCGCTCCAGACAAAAATGCTGGGGCTGTTTACCCGGACAGTCAACCGGCTGCCCAAGGGAGATGAAATCCTGAGAATCATTGCGGAAAGAAGGGAAACGGTGAATTCCACTATTGACGGTATCCGTGATCATCTGAGAAATGACGCAGACCAGGTGGCAATGGATGCAGCAGAACTGTCCACCATCTGCGATGCCTTAAAAGAAATCCAGCCCAAACTGCAGGAAGAAATCTATCTTGGCCAGGTGATCTGGCAAAAACTGATGGATTATATACCCACGGAAACTGATCCCAGGAATAAAGAAGCCCTGACAACA
>JAABSK010000356.1 GCA_011390435.1 Desulfobacteraceae bacterium
TGTTCGGGCAGGTGGTGGGGAAACAACGTGGCCCCGTCTCCGGCTTCGGCACATACCCGGTCCAGGGTGTTGAACAGCTCCCTGACATTGCCCGGCCAGTCATAAATCTGCAGCTCGTCAATAAACGGCCGGGACATGAGACACGCATTTTTGGAATCCATGCCATGAAGGCCTTTCATATGGTTCATGGCAAGCAGTGTCACATCATCTCCCCGTTCTTTCAAAGGCGGCAGATGAATGGTCAAAGAAACGATTCTGAAAAACAGATCTTCCCGGAAACTTCCTTTTTTTACCATATTTTCCAGATCCCGGTGGGTGGCGCAGATGAGCCGGAAATCACTATGAATTTCTGTTTTTGACCCCAACGGCCGGAATTTTTTTTCCTGAATCGCCCTGAGAAATTTTTTCTGAACATCAAAGGGCAGTTCTCCCACCTCGTCCAGGAACAGGGTACCCTGGTCCGCGATTTTCATCAATCCGGTTTTATCCCGGTCCGCTCCGGTGAATGCGCCCCGGGTATGGCCGAAAATCGTTGTTTCCACAAGGTGATCAGGCAGGGCGGCGCAATCCACCACCACAAACGATTTGGCGCTCCGCTGGCTGCTGGCGTGAATCGCCCTGGAAAAAAGTTCCTTGCCAGTACCGGTTTCACCGGTGACCAGGACCGGGATATCACTGTGGGCCGCTACCGCTACCTTTTCAAGACATTTTTGAATGACCGGGCTGTTACCGTCAATACCTTCCCTGCGAATAGCAAACCCGGAAAATCTGGCTTTTTTCTGGCGGCGGTATTCAACCGCTCTTTCCAGAGCGAACCGGAAGTTCTTTGAAGATCCGGTTTTGGAAATGTAATCCCAGGCCCTGGATTTCATGGCGATTTCAGCGCCATCCATATTATCATCTGCGGTGATGACAATAATTTCCGGATGAGACGGATGCTGCCGGATCGTTTCGATGGCTTCCAGGCCGTTGCCGTCCGGCAAATTCACATCCAGAAACACGATGTCCACCTGGCCTGAAAAAATATGTGACAATCCCTGGGTCAACGTCAGTTCATGGGAAACGGAATATCCCATACCGGTGAAAATCCTGGACAGAAACCGGCAGACCTGGCTGTCATCGTCGATGATCAGCACCTCCATTCTGTCCGCTTTATCGTCATTCATGACGGCCCGCCCTCATCATTGCCCTCTTGATCCAAAAATTCGGGATAATGCGTTTTCATACAGTCCTGGCAGATGCCATGGCTGAACTGGACCTCTGAATGCCTGTTCAGGTAACTGTCAAGCCGCTCCCAGTATCCCTGATCATCCCGGATCTTTTTGCAGTGGGCACAGATGGGCAACAGACCACTGAGCTGTTTGACATTGGCCAGACTTTCCTGCAACTCTTTTATCAATTTCTGGTTGGCCTTTTCCGCATGATACCTTTTGTCAGCATTCAGGCTGTTCTGCAGTGCAACGGCCGCCAGTTCGGCAAACCCCTGAGCGATTTCTGCATCATTTTCGACAAACCCGCCTTTCTTGTTGGCCATCCCGATCAGCCCGACCACTTTGCCATCGATGATCAGCGGGGCGAACAGCACATTATCGAGCCGCACATGGCCCTCGGGCATGTATTGCTGCCACCGGCTGTCCATGAATTCATTGTCGTAAACCGCCCGGCATTCTTCATACGCCACCTGCCGCAGTCCCCGGATGGGCATGGGCAGTTCCGGATCCACATCACAGGGCAATCCACCGGATTCCAGGAACAGCACCTCGTTTTCACTGCCGTCGTCAGACAACAGGGCCACATACCCGGAGGTCGCCCCGATCAGCTCCGAACAGATATCAAAAACGGTTCTGGCTGTTGTTTGGAAATTTTCCTGTTCAAGTACGGCCCGGGCCCCTTTGAGCAATCCCTGGACTTCCTGCTCCCGGGTTTTGGCATCATCAAGGGCTGTTTCCAGATCCTGCCGGGCATGGATCAGTTCCGTGATATCGGTCACCATGAGCAGCAGCTCCGCATCATCCGGGCTGTCATGCCCCTGTTTCTGGATATGACTGGCTGCCGCCATCTGGACATGGCGCCGTCTGCCATCTGCCATCTGCACCGTTGCCTTGATCTGCTTTCCGGCCGGATTTTTGAAAAGCGCCGCAAAACGGGCCCTGAACACAGCGGCATCTTCCAAAGACAACAAATCGGCAAACACCAGCCCGGGCCGTTTGGCCGACTGGATCTGAAGCATCCCGGCAAATGCCGTGTTAAACTGCTTGACCATGCCGGCCTGGTCCAGAATCACATACCCCGCGGGCGCATTTTCAAACAAACTGAAATACCGGTCTCTGTTTTCCTCCATGCCTTTCTGGGCATTTCTGAGCTCTTCATTCTGGATTTCCAGCTCGATCTGATGAATCTGCAACTCTTCCAGCAGATTGCGGACCGCTGCATCACTCATCGCCTTTTTTGTCCCCGGATCGGAGGTTTGCCGGGCTTTTGCCTTTGCCCGGAGTCTGTCTTTAAAATCATCCGACTGCATCAGTGCCTGCTCCTGAATTATCTTTTTTTTCCTTCTGCCGGGCATCGACCTGTTCCGTGACATCCTCGAACATGGCAAACACCTGAAACGGCCTGTCTTCTTCCCCGTTGAATTCCGGGATGGCATCCACCTGTAGCCACCGATGCGCCCTCAGCCGGGGATGGTACACACCCATGACAAACTGCCTCACCGGCCTGCCGGTTTCCAGGGCTTTCATTGCCGGATGTTCGGCGCCGGGAAGTTCGGATCCATCCGGTTTCAATGTCCGCCAGTCCGGGTCCATGGAAGTTTTACCGGTCATCTGGTCCAGGGTCAGGCCCAGGATTTTCTGTGCCGCCGGATTCGCGGAAATAATCCGGCCGTCCGCACGCTGGTATACCACCCCCTGGTGCATTCTTTCAAACAGGGTATTGTATTTCAGCTGTGCCTCTTCCAGCTGGGTGCACATTTTTGTCTGGTCCGAGATATCTTCAAAACTGACAGCCAGTTTTTTTTCGGGCAGCGCAAATGCCGCGACCCTGTATGTGCCTGAATGGGCATCATCATCATATTTCAAATCATCCAGGCGACAGGGTTTTTTTGTGTGCAGGACCTGTGTGAACCTGTCATAAATCCCCTGTTCCCCTGCCCGGGGCCAGATCTGATCAAAGGGTTTTCCCTGCCACCGGT
>JAABSK010000357.1 GCA_011390435.1 Desulfobacteraceae bacterium
AACATCTTGCTCGGTTAGTATTGGTTGATCGAAATACGATTGGCCGGCTTGAAAATGGAGATCCGGGAATTTCCCTGGGTGTTTTTATCACTGCCTTGTGGGCGCTGCAATTAGATGAATGCCTGGATGGTGTTGCACGTCCAAACAATGATCGCTTGGGATTGTCGCTTGCAAACGAGGCGTTGAAAAAGAGAGTGCGTGCGAAAAAGGAAAGAGATGAATACGATTTCTAAACAGGAAACAACTGTTTACATATTTCTTCCGGAAAATGGATATGTTCCTGCAGGCATAATGAAGGGATTCTTTGAAATTCTTTTTCATTATTGGTAACCAATACCAAGTTTTCACTTAAAGCATGGGCGGCAATCAGCATATCAAAAGGGCCGATCACTTCCCCTTGAGCTTCGAGTTGGGAGCGAAGAACGCCATAATAAATTGATGCATTCTCATTTAAGAATTATGTTGCACTTCAAAATTTGATTCTAAGTTGGTTTGTAACTTATTCCGAGAGCTATTGCGGCTGAATTCAATCTTTTGTCTGCAGTCCATAGTTTTATTTGGGCTAATTTAGCTGAAGCCAAGAGGTGTATATCAACGAAACCAATTCCCTTGCCGTTCAATTGATGACTTTCAATAAAATATAAATATTCGTTGAATTCAATTAATGGCACCAATGGCAAGGCACGCAATAAAGAGATGATTTTTTTGCGGTTTTTGATATTTCCACATGCGAGTTCACCAATAATGTGAGCATGGCACATCACGTTGCCTTTTAAAAGAAATGTCTGCAGATTTTCGTTACCTTCTCTTAGGTAGTCAACCCATACAGATGTATCAACAAGAATCATGTATTACGATGATATCCTTCTTCGAGGGATATCCTGTAATTCTTTTTCAGACCCACCTAGCTGGGCTAAGCGTTTGCTGCTTTCAAGCGCAATTAATGCTTCAAGGCCAAGACGAATCAATGATGTCTTTTCTTTAACGCCTGTCAGCAAAGAAGCTTTTTCTAAAATCTGATCATCTATGTTAAGTGTCGTTTTCATATGTATATGTATGTATCAATCGTATGTCAAAGTCAATACAAATTTGCAGGGCTATCACATGTAAAATGACAGCGGCTATAAATATTCCCAGAATTTCCACACAGAAGATTTTTCCCGGGGTTCATCCGGAAACACCGGCATGAGTTTTTCAGGATTCTGGCGCTTCCATTGTTCAGCCTTTTCTTTTTCCTGCCTGACCAGGTTGTCATAAATTGCAGACTGGCGGTTGAAAACGGTTTTATTGATTCTGGCGGCAATGACATTGATTTTGGGAATCACATCATTGATGGAACCGGATTGTTCTGAAAAGGTCATGTATGTCTGGGCATTCATGTCGTATAATTGCGCATCAATGCTGAATGCATCGGCAAACTGGGTGATGGTGCCGGCCAATATATAATCGCTGCCGGTCTGGGTGTGGATGGCTGAAATTTTCTGCCGGGCATCTGCCGTGGGGATATTGCTCAGGTGCTGAGCGACCAGATGCCGGTCAACAATCCTGACCGTGTCTTTCCAGTGCAGGCGGGAGGAAAGCATTTGCAGGCTGCCGGTCTGGAGGTATTCAGATGGTTCTGGTGCGATCAGATCAAACGGCAGAATGGCGAGGGTAAAGCGCTCTTTTGATGCCTGGGAAGTGGCTGGCTGGGGCACAAAAAAAAGACAGATCAGAAGAAAAAGCGTTGGTACTCTGAAAAAATGATGGGTAAACATGCCGTTCTCCATTACAGTTTGGTGTTCAAAAGTTGGGTGATGATTTTCGGATCTGCCTTGCCCCGGGTTTTTTTCATGATCTGACCCATGAAAAAACTGAACAGTTTTGTTTTGCCATTCTTATAGGCGGCAGCCTCATCAGGATTTTCATCAATCACCTGCTGCACCATCAGCTCAAGCGCATCTGTGTCTGATACCTGTTCAAGTCCTTTTTCCGTTACAATGGTTTCAGGCGTTTTTTTTGTATTGACCATTTCATCAAACACGGTTTTGGCGGCAGCGGCGCTGATTTTATTGTTTTCCAGCAGCACGAGAAGGTCGGCAAAAGCAGCAGGCGAAACCGGAGACTGACTGACCAGGATGCCCCGGGTGTTGAGCATTCCCAGAAAGGTGGTCATGGTCCAGTTGGCGGCAAGTTTTGGATCGGTTACCCTGGCGGCGATGGTTTCGAAAAAATCCGCCAGTTCAATCGATGCGGTCAGAACACCGGCATCAATATTGCTGAGGTGATAGTCTTTGCAGAATCTTTCCCTGCGCTGATCTGGAAGTTCCGGCAGGGTCTGTTTTACAGTGTCGATCCAGGCGTTGTCCACCAGCAGCGGCACCAGGTCCGGATCTGGAAAATATCGATAGTCGTGGGCTTCTTCCTTGCCGCGCATGGAAACGGTTCTGTTGCCGGCAGGGTCCCACAGCCGGGTTTCCTGAATAATGGAGTTGCCCTCTTCAAGCAAATAGGTCTGGCGCTGGATTTCATGCAGGATCGCTTTTTCCACATGCTTGAATGAGTTGAGGTTTTTCAGTTCAGTGCGGGTCCCGAATGCGTCCTGACCCATGGGCCGCAGAGAGATATTGGCATCACACCGGAAACTGCCCTCTTCCATGTTGCCGTCGCAGACATCGATATACCGCAAAATGGCATGGAGCTTGCGCAGGTATGCCCCGGCCTCCCGGGCAGAGCGGATATCTGGTTCGCTGACGATTTCAATTAACGGAACGCCGGTACGGTTCAGGTCCACCATGCTTTTGCCCCTGGCGGAATCATGGATCAGCTTGCCGGCATCTTCTTCCATGTGAATCCGGGTGATGCCGATACGGCTGGGTGCAGCGTCCGGCGTATCCACATCAAGATAGCCGTGTTCGGCAATGGGCAGGGCATATTGGGAAATCTGGTATCCTTTGGGAAGATCCGGATAAAAATAGTTTTTCCGGTCAAACCGGCTTTCCGGATTGATCCTGCAGTTGGTGGCCAGTGCCGCTTTAATGGCAAAGGTAACTGCCTGTCGATTGAGCACCGGCAGGACGCCGGGCATCCCGGTACATACCGGGCATGTATTGGCATTGGGCGATGTGCCGAATGTGGTGGAACACCCGCAGAAAATTTTGGTCCGGGTTTTCAACTGGGCATGAACTTCAAGACCG
>JAABSK010000358.1 GCA_011390435.1 Desulfobacteraceae bacterium
CCAGAAAATCCGAATAAGGTAACGGCGCAAGTTGGCGGGAACGCCCGAAAATATGGTACATCTGGTCATTTTCCCAGAAAGCCGTATCTTTGGTAAGATTCCATTCAAAGACACCTATATTCAGGGAATCTGCAGCCATACGCAACCGCTGGTCACTTTTCCACCTATGGTTTTCAGCCTGGCATATCTGCGTGCGATCCAGGGCGATTATCACATAGGCTCCGTCATGGGATGTGATCCGGGAGGCGGCCCCCAGAACAGGGGTCCGCTCCCCGTCCGGACGCAGAAACGCCCATTCCTGGATTGATACCACCTCCTGGCTCACCAGACGTTCCGACCATGTTCCCGTCTCAGGCCGATTTTCAGGTGCCAGGCATGTCTCCCAATTGATCCGTCCGGCAATTATATCCGCACGGTTGTATCCGATCATGCGCAGCATCTCATTATTGATATAGATCACATTGCCGGTTCTGTCACCAAATGCGATTCCAATCAGGTTTGCATCAGCCAGTGCGCGGAAATTTTGCTCGTCCTGGCGAAGCATATCAATGTTTTTTTTCAGGCTGAACAGCTGCATGTGCAGGTCATCTCCCGCGAGAACATCAACCTGACCCTGCTGAATGGCTGCCAGAATTTTACAGGCCTGGTCCAGCTGTTTTTCCATGTCGTGGTATGTGGGTTTTGCAGACTTCATGGTATTCCCGGTGCGGTGATAGTGATTTTTTTCAATTTGCAGGTATCTATGAACGGACCATGCGGCCGTTGACCTCCATCGCCCGGGATTTATGAATGTACCATGCCTTTTTCAATGGCGATGGCGGTCAGTTGAGAAACATTGTTAACAGACAGCTTTCTCATTATGTTGGCCCTGTGGCGTTCAATGGTTTTGGGACTGTTGCACAGCAGGTCGGCGATCTCTTTGCTGGTATAGCCTTCGGCCACCAGTTTCAGCACTTCTTTTTCCCGCTGGGTAAGGGTGTCCCATGAACTGCGTTCTTTCAGATATTTTTTTCCTTCAAGATATCCTTCCATGATTTTGCCGGCGATGCTGGGACTGATATATATTTTTCCCGATGAAACCAGGCGGATGGCTTTTAAAAGTTCATCCTGGGACGCATCTTTAAGGCAGTAGCCTTGCACACCGCAGTTAAAACATTCCAGGATAAATTCCTCTTTGTCATGAATGGTCAAAGCAAGAATCTTGATATCCGGCATTTGGCGCTTGATTTCTCTGATGGCTGAAAGGCCATCCATTTTGGGCATGGACAGATCCAGCATTGCCATATCCGGATTATGTTTCAGGCACTGGGCAATGGCTTCAAATCCGTCTTCCGCATCGGAAACGACTTCCAGGTTATCATCACAATTGATCATCAGGCGCAATCCTTCCCTGAGTAATTTGCTGTCTTCTGCAATTACAATACGTGTTTTTTTCATGAGGATTCTCTGTCTAAGCGGTGATTTTTCCATAATACTGATAAGGTTAACTTATTTAATACCAAAGACAGAGGCCAAAGGCAAATGGTTATTGATTTCAGCCGGCACGCATTGTCCGGACCGGGGGATTTTCACGGTTTTTGTTTGTACCGGTTCTTTTGTTTGCCGGGATGACTGTCGTTCCTTTAACCCTTTTGTTTTGAGGGAGCCCACTCGTTTCTTCAATGAAGTTGGTAACCACGGCAGAACCCCCGGAAAAACGTTGGCGGTCATCGATGTTGAATCTGTTGCCCGTGGTATTGATCAGCATGGTGTCTTTTTTGAATATCAGCTTTTTACCAAAAGTAAAATCACCTTGTACGGTCAGGCAATTACAGTTTTTCAGGGAAGGTGCTCCTGCTGAAAAACGTTTTTCAAAATCATCGATAAATTTGTAATACACAGGATCCAGATCGATCTGAATATCCTCTGTTTTTTGTCCGGGATTGGGAACGATCTGGAATCGATCAGTCAACATATACCGGTCAGACCGCACGGCCAGTAAATCATTGGTGTCCTTTACAGGAATGAACCGTGTCCGGGGAACCCGGATGGCACCGGCCCGGTCAAAAACCGATATGGCACTTCCCATGGCTGTTTCCAGTTGATACACAGGCAGGGAATCTGGGTCACTGGGGTCCACCGTCTTCTGGTTCCAGATCAGCGGCAAAGGCATAACCCCTTTTTTTTGCGCTATGATCCGCTGTAATGCCGGCAACTTTATCCACAGGTTATTGGTGTTGAAATACCGGTGTTTTTGAATATCCTGGAATGCCTGCATTTCCTCATCATTTTGTGGACACTGGGCGATTTCCCGCAGAACATATCTGCCGGATTTTAACTGCGCCAGGTGCCCGCCTTTTCTGTCGTTTGAAGTGCGTTCCGCGGTTTCCATCATAAAGCTGAAGTTGTTTTCAATAAAATACCCCAGGATGGCCGGATCAATAACAGCACCCAGGTTGTCAATATTGGATAAAAAGGCATATTCATACCCATTTTTCAGCAATCGATCCAGCATGCCGCTGCTGACCAGGGCGGCATACACATCGCCGTGACCCGGAGGGCACCATTCAAGAACCTTGTTTTCAGGGTGCCTGGCAGGTCCAAGAAGGGTTGCATCAACCTTGGGGACCTTGTGCTGAATAAAATCCACCTCCAGGGATCTTTTCTGAAACCAGGGATAAGCGGTCAATGCATCCAGGGTGTCTTGCCTGGTTGAAAAACTGTTCATGAATATAAGCGGGACATCAGGATTCAGATGCCGGTTCTGCGACACCGCAATATCCAGAAAGGACAATTGTGACTTCACTTTTATCATGCTTTTGGGTCTGTTCAAGCCCATGCTGGTTCCCAGTCCGCCGTTTAACTTGATATTCACGGTTTTGGACATGTGGTTCCTGCCGGTTTGGGTCATCTCTTCTTGTTTTCTATCAGTCAGGGATGCAATATCAAAAAGGGTTTGAACCTGCCTGATACTGGCTTCCGGAATCAGCCCTGTTTTTTCTTTGATAAAATTTTTATAGTGCTGCTGAAAATTTTTTATGGCAATGGCAGGTAAGTTTTCTGCGGTCATTTTTTGTAAAAATGGTGCAAACTGTTTTGTAAAATCTGTCATAGTCACCCCTCTTTTTGTAATACTGCATTTTTTTGACCTTAATTTTCGTTTTTCTGGATACGATTTTCAATCAGGGAAACCATG
>JAABSK010000359.1 GCA_011390435.1 Desulfobacteraceae bacterium
CCATAGGCGGTCAGGAACAGTTTGAACATGGACAGCGTGGGTTTTTCATCATCAATGACTAATATTTTCATGATCTCTTCCTTCATTAAAGCAAAAAATCAAGCTTGTCAAACATTCCAGATGGCTGTGAGGGTAGATCCCTTATGGGTCCGGACAATCTTATGGTCTTTGACGATGGTTTCAAGATATGTCAGGATCATATCTTTAAGTTCTTTTTCGGGCATATCCGACACCTTTGAAAAAAACGCCATCTGGCTTTCCATTTCCTCTTCCAGTGAAACGCTTTGTTCCCATTCAATGGTATCAAACACGATGTCCGGAAAAAGATTCATGGAAAACAGCAGATTAATCTTATACAAAATACTCTGGGGGTTGTCGTCCAGGGGCTGTTTCATGATTTTATCCCACAGCACATCCAGGATTGCGTGCTTTCGCTTCGCAGACCATCCCCGCATGGCACAGGCATTTTTTGACAGGGACATCATCTTGAAAAAAGAGTCGGGCGTAGACACCGCCGGTGACATGAATGCAATCACCAGATCAAAATGCTTTTCCCATCCCAAAGACCGGACATCAAGCGTTTTCCAGTCCTCAAGGCGGATATCGACATTGGATTCAAGCGATTTCGGCAGTTCCTGCCTGAACCGGTCCAGCATGCCTTCTGAAAAATCAAGGGCCACCACATGGGCGCCCTGGCCGGCAAATGCGGTGGCCAGGCGGCCGGTACCGCATCCGATATCCAAAACCTTCATACCCGGGAACACCAGGTGTTTGCGCCTGAAAAACGCCATGGTCTTTTCAAGCTTTTGGACACCCAATTCTTTTTTGTCTTTATCATAGCCGGCGGAGACTTTATCCCAGTACTCCACAGAAGCAAATCCCTTGTGAACTTGATAGGTATCTTCTTGTTTGGCCTGTTCCCATTGAGAAAGCCAGAATTGGGGCGAAAAAACATGCGTCATTTTAATTCGTTATAATGAATATGGCGGGTTATTTTTTATTTTTTGCTTTGGGATTTACCGTCTCAGGCGGCAGAGGATCTGATTTGGCAGTCTCTGTTTTTTTAGCTGCTGCTTTTTTTGAAGATCCCGGACTCTTTGGTTTAATCCCCCGCAGGATAGGAATCAGTTTGTCTCTGTTCTGGGCCAGGACGAGGGAGATTTCTTCAAGCTGCTGTTCTTCGATCTTCAAACCTGTTTCTTCAATAAATTCAAACAGGCTATCAGCAACATCCAGCATTTTATCATGTTCATCAGCTTCTTTTTTAGTCGCGAATGTCATTTTTTCCTCTCCATTCCTGACAACAATATACCTTACGATGACTGCCATTTTAAACTCCTGTAATCAATCATGAAAATGCTTAACCCCGTAAACCTGAACCGGACAGGATACCGGTGGTGGTCATCACAACCAATATCCTGTCCCTCATTGATTCTATACGGCCGGTCTTGGATAAAGCCCGCTTCTTTCAACTATCTCAGGTACTTTTTGTTCCCATTCGATGGCCATGATATGAAAACCGGCGACTCCCTTCACTTCCTTGAGACGCTGGATCGCTTCCACGCATATATCGATACCTTCCTGTGCCTGCTGATTTTTAGGCACCCCGGCCAGACGATCAATAATTTCATCCGGGACATCCATTCCCGGTACCCGGTTTTTCATATATTTGGCCATACCCACTGATTTCATGGGGGTCATGCCGGCCATGATAAATACTTTTTCATGCAGGCCCCTGTCAACCACCCGTCTCATCCACTCTTCGAACTTGGCCAGGTTATAAATACACTGGGTCTGGATAAACTCCGCCCCACAGGCCACTTTTTTGGCAAGACGCGGTACCCGGATCTCAAAGGGATCGGCAAACGGGTTGGCAGCCGCACCGACAAATAATTTAGGTGGCACCTTGATATCATCGCCGCCCAGGAATTTGCCTTCATCCCTCATGTGGCGAACGGTCTGGATCAGCTGCATGGAATCGAGATCATGAACATTCTGTCCCTGGGCACAGTCACCAAAACTCTGGTGGTCTCCGGAAAGGCAGAGCATATTTGAAATACCAAACGAAGCAGCCCCGAGAACATCGCTTTGCAGTGCAATCCGGTTCCGATCCCTTGTCACCATCTGGAGGACGGGCTCGATACCCATCAGTTTCAGATGGATACAGGCGGCCAGGGAAGACATGCGGGTCATGGCCGTCTGGTTGTCAGTGACATTGACTGCGTCTACATAATCTTTGATCAAAGCCCCTTTTTCTTTTACCTCTTCAGCGTCACTTCCCCTTGGGGGGCCACACTCTGATGTGACGCCCAGGTGGCCTGCCCGTAAAATTTTTTCAAGTTTGCTGTCCGTATTCACACTCATATCTTTACATCCTCCCTGGTTACTGTTCTCGGACCTCCGGCTCTGTCTTTCGACCAATCCTTGATGGGCGCAACCGTTTCATAATCATCCAGTTTTCCCAATGCCTCTAATCGATCAATAATGAGCTGCCATGCACAATCAACATCTTTGCTGATCTCACATTTGCCGTTGCTTGATCCACCACATGGACCATTCAATACTCTTTTGGCACAGCGGGAAACCGGACAGATCCCCCCTGTTCTTGCCAACACACAGGCCCCGCAAGCCTGACAGCGTTCCGTCCACAATCCCCGGTCTTCATTGGCGCCCAGGCAAACCGTATTCACGCCCGGGATCAACGGCATGGCCATATATTTTTCAGCAGCAAACTGGACGCCGACACCACAGGCCAGTGAAACAACGGCATCATAATCATCTATATTCTCACGGATTTCTTCCAGGTATTCATGATCACACTGGCGTTCAAGGGTTCTTTCATCAATCTGTTTTTCTTTTCCCTTGTTCATAAAATACATGCGAAGGGCGGATGCCAGAACTTCCACTTCTTTTTTACCGCCGGCCTCACAAACGGTGACACATTCATTGCACCCGAGGATCAGGATTCTCTGATAGTTTTCAATTTCCCCGACAATCTCTTCAAAGGGTTTTTTTTCAGCTATTATCATACGCTAACCTCATAATATAATATATTAAATAGTGACCTTTTCAACCATTGTCAGGCAGCATTGGCATTACCGGCTTTTGCTGCGCGAAGCGGATTGGGCCCCAGTTTTTTGATCAGGGTATCCATTTCAATGGTGT
>JAABSK010000360.1 GCA_011390435.1 Desulfobacteraceae bacterium
TGTTAAAAACAGCAGACACTTTTTCCACATCGATCACGCTGGGCAGATACAATACCCTTTCAAACTGACCGAATTGGATCTCAGCCAACCGGTATGTGGAAGTAGGATCCGGCTGGCTGCATTTTCGATTCCCTGCAATCTTGACCGCTTTGTTGCTGACCTCAATCACGATATCTTCTTTTTTTACTCCTGCGATTTCAGCCTGGATAATAATTTCGTTTCGCGTTTCAAATATATCCATCTGGGGCTTCCAGACGCGCTTTGAAAAACAGAACATGGGATTTACCGATTGAAACATCTCTTCAAAGGATTTTTCTTCAGTGTCATATGTTTCAAGATCATTGCCGAATCGAATTTCTATTTGTTCCATAAAAATACTCCTGACGCTGCTGTTCATATGATCATCTGACCATCTTCAAGAATACCATCCAGCCTGTAAATTGTAAAGTGCATTAGGCAATTATGACTTGAAATTTTTTTTGATGGATGATAATTGGGAAATCATGAACACTGCATCAGATCAGACCGCCTTGGTCACCGGAGCCTCCAAAGGTATCGGTCGGGCCATTGCCATGGACCTGGCAGCACAGGGAATTTTTGTTTTTGTAAACTACCGTTCAGACAAAGATGCTGCCCAAAAAGTTCTTGATGAAATACATTTTCAAAACTGCCGGGCAGCTGTGATAGAATTTGACGTCACCAGTCAGGATCAGTGTGATGCTGCCGTAAAACAGATTCTGCAGCAGCGCGGCCGCCTGGACATACTGGTGAACAATGCTGGTGTCCGGGATGATCACCTGTTTGCCATGATGAAAAAAACGTCCTGGGAAAAGGTGATGGAGACCCATCTTACCGGATTTTATCATCTGACCCGGCCTGTGGTCCGGCAAATGCTCAGGCAGAAAGGCGGGCGGATAATCAACATCAGCTCAACTGCCGGCCAGACTGGAAATGCCGGACAGGTCAACTACAGCGCGGCAAAGGCAGGAATCATCGGTGCCACCAGGGCTTTGGCAAGGGAAATCGGCAGCCGGGGCATCACCGTGAATGCTGTGGCACCCGGATTTATTGAAACCGGCATGACAGAGGGCCTGGATCGAGACAATATCCTGCAGACCATCCCGGCCGGGCGGCTGGGCAAACCTGAAGAAGTAGCAGCCGTAGTTTCATTTTTATGCTCATCCAATGCTGCCTATGTAAACGGCCAGGTCATCGGGGTCAACGGCGGCATGGTCTAACCCTCATTCGGATCTTTTATCCAGAACACCCCTGATGGCTTTGGAAAACTCATACATGGAAAAGGGTTTCTGGATAAATCCATGGCATCCTTGACTGAGCAACGCTTCCATTTCATCATCCACAACCTGCCCCATGGTCACCAGAACCTTTATGTTTTTGCGAATCTGACGGATCAGATCAAACGTTTTTTTGCCCCCCATTTTTGGCATGGCCATATCCAGAATCACAAGGGAAATCTCATCCTGGTACATGCGAAAAATTTCCACTGCTTCCAGGCCATTTCTTGCGGTTATGGTTTTATATCCCAGGCGGGATAAAAAGTTTTTCCCCACATTGATGATTTCAGTCTGGTCATCCATAAGCAGAATGGTTTCTGATCCCCTGGGGAGGGTATCAGTGTCGGAATCAACCTGGGAGGCTGACTTAGCTTTGCTTGTGGCCGGAAGGCAGACATAAAAAGCAGTGCCTTCTCCTAAAGTACTCTGGACCGTAACGAACCCGCCATGGTTTTTTACAATCCCGTAGACGGTGGACAATCCAAGGCCTCGGCCGGTCTGGTTCCCATTTTTCCGGGTAGAAAAAAATGGATCAAATATCTTTTTCTGGGTTTCAATGTCCATGCCCACCCCTGTATCCTGGATGCAGATTTCCACATACATGCCGGGTTTAACCACAAAAGGGTATCCATGGTCCTCAGGGATGGTGATGTTTTTTGTGGATACTGACAGTGTTCCCTCATCCAGCATGGCCTGGGATGCATTGCCGATAATATAAAGGCATATCTGTTCCAGCTGTGACTGGTCTGCATCAACCATGTCCAGATCCCCAGCATACGATTCATGAAAAGTCAGATCTTTGCGGGTGGGTTTAAAAAGGTTCATGGCCATTTTCACCACCAAGTTAACGTCCAGAACCTTTATCTGGTATCTTCCACCCCTGGCAAAGCCCAGCAACCGCCCTGTCAGCTCGCCGGCTGTTTCCACCAGTTTTGTGATCTGGTGAGTGTGGGAAATCACTTTTTCAGTGTCGGTCAGATCGATGCGCATCAAAGACAAATGTCCCTGGATTCCCATGAGAATGTTGTTGAAATCATGGGAAATCCCCCCTGCCAGCACACCTATGGCTTCCATTTTCTGGGCTTGCTGAAGCTGAATCTGAAGGGATTTGATGTCAGAAATATCAGTGACCACCATCACCACACCGGCTGCTGGCTCATTTTTTTCCAGTCGGGACGCACGAATCCGGCAGTCAAGGGGCGGACCTTTTTTCCGGGACAACTTGGTTTCCACCATTCCTGAGCCGAATCTGTCCATGCCTTTTGCCAGTAAAGTCGTCACACGCTTACATTCTTTTAAGGTAGGAAAAACATCCTGGGGCTTTTTATTAGTCAATGATCCCGGCATATACCCGAGCATGGAATAAAAGGTGTCATTGACCCAGACGATCAGATCGTTTCGTACAATCCCGATACCGGCAGGGCATGCCTCCAAAACCGACTGCATCTGCTGCAAATTTTGTTCACATGCATCATTGAAACGGTTGCCTGCCATAAACATGCCTGTCTCCTGTTCCAAAAATGTTGACACATAAAATTGACTGAACTTCCAGAAGTTGATAAATATATCAGACTTTTTTAAATAATTTAAGCCCCCTGGAAAAAAAATGCTTTCTTTGTTCCATCTGCGTTTCTGGCTGCCGTATTTTCCGGCTCTGTTCAGCGGTCTTCTTTTAACCCTGTGCTTTCCAGATCCTGGATTGCATTATCTGGCGTTTGTTGCCCTGTGTCCTTTAATTATTTCTCTGGAACCAATGAATGTCCGCCAGTCTTTTCTTGCTGGATTTGCCGCCGGATTTGTCCATTTCACCACCCTGATCTACTGGATCGTTCCCACCCTGTCCACCTATGGCGGCCTTAACATACTGC
>JAABSK010000361.1 GCA_011390435.1 Desulfobacteraceae bacterium
ATCCGGCTGGCCGCAGTCAAAACGCCGGTTGAATCAGGGCCGCCCGAAAGGGTCACCCCCACCGGCACATCACTGCGCAGCCGCAGGCGAACCGCATCCGTGAACAATGCTTCAAACGCCAGCACCGCCTCTTCAGGATCCAACCCTTCATCCACAACAGAAGGGTAATCCCAATATCGTGACACATCGAAGCGCCCGGAACGGGGTTCATAAACTGCATAGTGCGCAGGTGGCAGCACATCGATCCCCCGATAAAACGAATGGCCACGAACGAACAGCAGATTGTTGCCCAGAAAATCCAGCAGCGTATGCTCTGCCACGGCCCGGTGTTCTTCAAAAAGCGCCAAAAGGGATTTGGGTTCGGAAGCAAAGGCAAAATCATCACCGGATTTGCGATAATACAGCGGCTTGACACCAAACCGGTCCCGGGCCAGGAGCAACCGCTGACGCGCAGGATCCCAGAATGCAAACGCCCACATGCCGTTGAGGCGGGACAATGTTTTTTCTCCCCATTCGATCAGGGCATGCAAAAGGACTTCCGTATCTGAGTGGCCTGAAAAACAATGTCCCGCACTTTCAAGCTCGGCACGCAATTCAACGTGATTGTAGATTTCCCCGTTAAAAATGATAACCGCACCGCTCTGCCTGTGCACCATCGGCTGATGGCCGGCGGAAGACAGATCCAGGATCGACAGCCGCCGATGACCCAGCAAAAGGTTCGGCAGGGCAATGATCCCGCGATCATCCGGTCCGCGGTGCGCCAACAGGTCCAGGGCCTCACTGAAGCGCTGTGCATCTTCAGATCCATGGTTTCCCAGCCATCCGAGTATACCACACATCAGTACAACTCACCGCTCTTGCCCCGGGCATGCCGGAGGAACCCGCGCAGGACATAGGAAATCTGACCCTGGCCGATCATTAATACAAGACGGCGCAGTTTATACCAGTTTTTTTTCCACAAAGACATCTGCCGCCCCTGCAGGATTTTTTGTTGTTCCGCCCCGAAAAGCGGACCCTGCTGACTGGTCTTGGTTTCTCCGTGAAGACGGAATGCACCCCAGATCTGATTCACATGCACACACTCAGCGTTCTGAACCACCCGTAAAAACCATTCATAATCAAAGGAACACTGAAAACTTTCATCCAGCAAACCGATTTTATCCTGCACCCGCCGATGCCAGAATGCAGACTGATTGGCCAGCACCATGCCCTCTGCCAGAAGCGATTGATAACTTGGCTTGACATAGCAGATATCCCTGTGGAATCTATCTTGTTCATCGATCAGCATCATATTGCCGATGATCAAACCTGCGCCGGGATGCTTTTTTGCAGCAGCTGCCAAATCATGAAAACATCCCGGATAATAGATATCGTCTGAATTCTGCCAGGCCACCCAGTCGCCTGTGGCCCGTTTCAAACCTTTATTAATCGCCTCTGTCTGTCCATGATCCGGCTCACTTACCCACCATGCCAGATGGTCTGCATAACGCTGAATGATATCCACGCTGCCATCCGTGGATCCGCCATCAACAATGATGTATTCCAGATTGGGATATTTTTGATCAATGACAGAGCGAATGGTTTGCTCCAGATATTGTGCCTGGTTGTAGCTCGGCGTTACAATGGTAATTTTCGGCAGGTCTGCCATGGTTCCTCGCTTTACTTTTTTCTAAAGACCACAAGCATATGGTCGGTTGCACTCATCCAGTAGGGCGGTGCCAGCGCCATTTCCGGATAACGGCAGATATCTATATTGCCCATGCCCTTTTTTCTCAGCCATGCAAATACTTTTGGCGTAAATCTCAAGGCCAGATTGGTTGTCATCTCATAAATTCTTTTGGAAAAAGTGATATCCTGTCCGCCATGAGAAAAAAAAGTAATATCTTCAACCGTTAATCCGATCTCAGGAGCTGCACGCGCAACCCAGGAGGGATTGATGAATGACAGGTGCTCTGCAATATGGCAATACCAATACCTGCTTTTCATTAACCGCCAGCTCAGCGCGCTGGAATTTCCGGTCGAAACAATAATAATTCCGCCCTTACGCACGGTTAAAGCCAGGCGCTCAAGAAATCTTGCCGGATCATATGTATGCTCTATGATATCAATTGCCAGAACAGCATCTGCTTTTATTTTTAACAATGACGGGTCCTGATAATCAGCGGCAACGATTTTCACCCCTCGGCTGCGTGCTTTTTGTGCGGCTGTTTCATGGATTTCCACTCCCATACGGTCATAGGCGGGCCCTAAAAATTCAAGTAACCGGCCGTCAAAACATCCAATATCAAGAATACAGTTGATTTCTGTCCGGGAGGATATAATCTTCTGAATCATGTTCCAATCCGCCCGGCTCCGGGCTGAATCCGCCCAGCTTTCGCTGTGGCCGCAACTGTACAGCCGGTTCAATTCATCTTCTGACATCCGCGGATGCCGAAAAACCAGAAAACATCTTAAACACCCCCACAATCCACCGCCCGGCAAAAGCCTGTCAAGATACCTGCCGGCAAACGCATTGTTGGCTGGTATGGGACCAAAATACTCGGGCAGGTCCGCACCGCAGGAAGGGCAGATATTTTTTTGGTTCGGCATGGTTTTCAACCCCTGATCATTCACCACACAAAATAATGTCATACTAGTGATTTTTGAATTTGCCGACAATACGTTTGTACGCTTGAACCGGTTGTGTGAAAAACAAAAACCCGATGAAAGCCAATCGATGGAAGATCGTATAGTCAGAGGGAAACCGACGAAGAAAAAAAGGAAGTGCCTGAAGTGCCTCTTTTTCTACTGTCATATCATGCCAGCGAAAAAAAATGGGTTTGGAATGGATAACGGTTCCATCATAACCGACAAATGCATAAACACGACTTTCAGCGTCATTACGCAAGGTTGACAAACGGTTGTCGCTAAGTTGAAAATAGTCATAACAACTTTCATCCACAAAAAACAGATTGGAATCAGTGACACAGACCAGTTCATAGGATTTGAGTTTGGCAAGTTTACAAAGGGAAAGAGCGCTTGAACCTTTTTTCACTGAGACATCTTTGGATTGAACATATTCCACATCATTGGGTATGGTTGGATTGTATTCGATACAGACAATTTTGGGTCGATACACGGAAAGAGATTCGAAAATCCAATAGT
>JAABSK010000362.1 GCA_011390435.1 Desulfobacteraceae bacterium
TTTGATGTCAATTGTTTCAACACATACACATTCGTTCATAACGACCTCCCAGGCGATACATCGCGTTTCAAGTTGGTCAAAATCTTTTTTGTCATGGCCACTGAATCATTCAATCACCATGACAAAAAGATAAGCATGCGATTGTCAAAATCAACCGGTTCATTTCCGGAAAAAAAATGCGTACCGTTAAACCTTGCTTTTACAGCGATGCATTGAGCGCATCCTGAAATTGACTGCGGATGCGTTCGATCCGTTTCCGGTTTACATTCAGATCTGAATACCCGAGCCTTGATGCGGATCTTACATGAATCAGTGAATTGTCTTCAGAAAAATAAAATTCCACATCATCCACAAACCGGAACAGCCGGCTTTTAAATTCAACATACAGATAGTCATCTGTTTGAGAGATGATTTTTGCTCCTGGATCGGCAGAGAGCAGATTTACCAGAACCTCATACGCTTTTTTTTTATCTGTTTTATAAAACAAAGGAAGGATGAAATGCGATTTGCGCTCTGTCATGCTGGAGACACAGTTCGGGCTTTCAGGACAGGGGGACAGTGACTTGTCTGTAATGCCGATGGTTTTTGGACGCTTGCCTGAGCAACCCGTAATTAACGTGGCGATACAGACGACAACCAATACAAGCAGGGCGGATAATAGATATTTCATAATATTCCTCTGTGTTTTATTGTCCATTCGATTAAAGGAACAAGAACCGGTCCCATCTGGTTTGTTTTTGTGTCCCGATGAATAACATTCAGCCTGAAATCGGCCGTTTGTTTTTTTGTAATGCTTTTATCAGTTCTTTTGAGCACAATCATTTAACGGTCAGCCATATTTTCAAGTAACACCGTCTCATTCCAAATTCAACAATATTTATCAGCATGGTGCTGTGCTGGAGCCTGTTTTTTGGATCGGAAAAAGTTCTATTAAAATTCCTGATATAAAGCTGATTTTGAATCAGCATAATCGATTTGATTTCAGTGGCGGCGACAGGATATTTTAGCCTTTTACTCGTAACATATCATAAAGGTTTTCAATGATTAGTGCAGGAATAGACATCGGTTCCAGATCCATTGAAATTGCAGTTCTGGAAGACGGAACCATCCGGGAAACCCGGAAGACTGATACCGGGTTTGATCCCATTGGTCAGGCCCGTAAGCTGCTGGATGATCTTGAATTTGATGTCATCCTGGCCACTGGATACGGCAGGACCCTGTTTGAAATTGAACAGGATGCTCCCACCATTACTGAAATCAAAGCCCATGCCAGAGGCGCACGGTATTTTTTCCCTGACGCCCGGACAGTTCTGGATATCGGCGGACAGGACAGCAAAGCCATCTGCCTTGCCCAGTCAGGCCAGGTGTCCCGGTTTGAAATGAATGACCGGTGTGCGGCCGGAACCGGCAAATTTCTTGAGATCATGGCCACGGCGCTGGGATTTTCCGTTGAAACGTTTGGCCAGGAGGCCATGACTGCCACAAAAGACCTGAACATCAACAGTATGTGTACGGTTTTTGCCGAATCTGAAGTCACGTCCCTGATGGCCAGAGGGGAAAACCCAAGGGAGATTGCCAGAGGGTTGCATATGGCCGTGGTGAAAAGAGCAGTGTCCATGCTCCGGCGGGTATCTGCAGACGGCCCGGTGGTGTTCACCGGAGGGGTGGCCAACAACCGGTTTATCGCCCATTTTCTGGGCGAAACCATTCGCCGAAAGATATGGATTCCAGAGTCCCCTGAAATGAACGGCGCGGTTGGCGCGGCCCTTCTTGCCCAGGAAATGAAAATTAAATAAAGGAATACAACATGAAGGAACAGCTGTTTAAAAAACTTCAGCAGGTTACGGAACAGAATCTGCTGGATATTGAGGCCCATAAACAAAAAGGGAATCATGCCATCGGGTTTTACTGTCTGTATGCCCCTACTGAGCTGGCTGTGGCAGCGGATGCAATTCCGCTTCCCCTGTGCGGCACCCGCCAGGCACCGATTGAGGCGGCCGAAGAGGTCCTTCCGCGGAATCTGTGTCCGCTGATCAAGAGCAGCTATGGTTTTGCCGCAACCGATACCTGTCCGTTCTTCAGGTTTTCCGACATGATCGTGGCAGATACCACCTGTGACGGGAAAAAGAAAATGTTTGAGATCATGATGGATATCAAACCGGTCCATGTGTTACAGCTGCCCCAGAATCAGGATGTTCAGCTCTCACTTTTGCCATGGAAAGCTGAAATTGAAAAACTGATCACCGTGCTTGAGAATCGGACCGGCCGACAGATCACTGAGGAAAAAATCAAATCAGCAATCCGCCTTCTGAACCGGGAGCGCCGGGCCAGAAAGCGCCTGATGGATACAACCAAGGCCAGACCCGCTCCTTTGACCGGCATGGAACTGGTTGAGATTCTGTTTAAAACCGGATTTTTTGCAGACAAGGAAAAAGGAATTTCCCTGATTGATGAAATTTGTGATGCCTGTGACCGGCTGATCCGGGAAAAGCAAAGCCCATATACAGAAAAGACTTCCCGGATTCTGCTGACCGGTGTCCCCATCGGACTGGGTTCTGACAAGGTGGTGAAGATCATTGAACAGTGCGGTGCCAATGTCGTGGCTTTTGAGAATTGCAGCGGGTATAAGCAGACCTTTCAGGTGGATGAGACAGAGGACCCGGTCCAGGCGCTGGCAGCGCAGTATCTGGCCATCCCCTGTTCGGTCATGAGTCCCAATCCCGGAAGAATGGAAATGCTGACTGAAATGATCCGCGAGTTTTCCGTTGACGGGGTGGTGGATCTGACCTGGCAGGCCTGTCATACCTATAATATTGAATCCTTTCACGTGTCAAAACTGGTTCAGGACACCTTTGGCCTGCCATATCTGCACCTGGAAACCGATTATTCAGAATCAGACACTGAACAGCTCAGGGTCAGGATCGAAGCCTTTCTTGAAATGATATAGCGGGTCTTTCAGGGCTGGAGGCATTTATCGGCTGCACAAGGGTGAGATGCTGCAATAGCGGTAGATTGCCACGCTTTTAAATTTCATGCGTGACACACGGTGTCGGATGTGTAATATTTTTTAGAAAATTGCAGGCAAGATAGATAACTGCGTGAACAGAATATGACACGGATGATGACTCACCCAGCCCCTTTGAA
>JAABSK010000363.1 GCA_011390435.1 Desulfobacteraceae bacterium
ATCCCGACGGCACCACCACACAGGACCTGTGGCTGGACGGCAGTCCGGCACCAGGGGCCGTAACCGCTGAATTTTCATTCTACGAAACCTACGACAATCTTCAGGACATCCAGGAAGGGACCTATGCTTTTGAAGTGATGGACCATGCAGGCAGCAAGGCGGATATCTCCGACACCCTGGCCATTGAACTCTTAGCAGTTCCGGGCGGCACCCTGCCTGCGGACGGCGTTATTGTCGCCGACGAAACACCCGTGATCTCCTGGGATCCGGTCCCGGGGGCCGACCGGTACAAAATCATATTATACCAGGACTTCAACACCAAAATCCATGAGGCGGACGGCCTTTCAGACAGTGCCTATACCCTGCCTGAAGGACTGCTTGAAAACGGCCGAATCTATAATTATAAAATTTATGCCTATGGTGAAGGAACAACGGAAGATCTGGACAATATGTCCCAGACCAAATGGGGACTGGCTGGTTCTTTCTTTAAGTTTGACACAGCGGCTAAAGGCAGCATTTCCGGTACCCTGCTGGATGACCAGGGACAGCCCGTGGAGAACCTGAAAATAGAAGCCTGGTCCAAAAAATGTTGGAACATATTCCTGGGCGAGGCATATACTGATGCCGCAGGCAAATATCTCATTGAAAACCTGCCGCCGGAAGAGGTTTACGTCAGGACCTGTGCAGAGTGCGCCAACAAAAACTTCATCGACATCTGGTGGGACGGGGCCGATGGGGCTATTGACTGCGGCCGGGCTGCCCCTGTAACCATTGCACCGGGTGCGGAAACCCGGAACATCGACATGGTCCTGGCTGCCGGTCCCAGAAGAATTAACTGGACCGAAATAAATGTCCGACAAGGGAATATCGGGGCGGGATTTGATATTCAACCCGGGTTCGATCACCTCCTCGAATCAGCTATCCTGACCGGCCCCGGCGATTTTTCCTATACATTTGATCTGGACAAGGACGTGTTCTCCTGGCGCAATGAATGCAACAACATGATCGCCTGGTGGCATGATTTCACCGGAACGGTTGACTATGGAAAGTACACCTTCACCATCACCTTCAAAGACGGGGCACAGGCAATTGAATCCTATAACCTTCAACAGGTCAGCATCACCGCCGTTGACATTGCTTCCATGTCCAACAGGGTCAATCCAGACGGCAGTATTAATTTTTCCTGGACCAGCCCGGATCCAAACCAGAAATACCAGGTACGGATCTACCAAAATGGAGAACGCGTTTACAACTCCCGTCTTCTTACAGGCACGGAAAGCCTCCAGGTAACTGCCAACAGCCTGCGGTGCCTTATCCCGGGCGGAGATGCCGTCTGGGAAGTCCGGACATATGATGCGGCTTCACCTGAAAACGCTGTTGAAAAAAGCGGGCAGCTCCCGGTGAATTACAGCCCTGAAGCCCTTAAAAATCGCAGCTACTGGTTTGAGGCTGTCAAAAGCCTGGAGGATCCTGAACGGTTAATACTATATTTCAACATTCGACCCGGTTCCAGGGATCATGTGACCAAAGCAGTTGTGACAGGCCCAGAAGGCTTTGCTCCCTATGATTTTGATCTGATTAATGACTGGTTTGATATCTCTTCGGCATCGCGGATCCTGAACGGATGGACGGCCACTCGTTCAGCTGAAACTGAAACAATTATGGACGGTGAATACATTTTGACTGTTACGTTCGATGACGGACATGTTGAAACCCATTCCTATATCCTTTCGTCGGATAACCTGACCTCGGTCGATGCCGAAACCATGGGTTATGAAATTTTTGAAAACGGAGCTATTCGTTTTTACTGGTCTTTACCCCTGGGAGTCACCGGGCAACGCTATTCAGTAGGCATACGCAGCAATGATGGCACAAAAGAGTATGCGAGATCTGCTGCACAAAAAGCCACCGACATTACAGAACAGTATTTTTCTGCCTGGAATCTGCGGGCCATGCCCCAGGGTGACCAGTTCAAATGGTTTGTCAGGGGATATGGCGATGACTGGGACACCCAGGTACAAACCCGATATCAGTATTTCATCTATAACCCCTTTAACATCACCCTGCCCGGCCTGCGCGGAGATATCGACGACAGTGAAACGGTTGATCTGCTGGATTCCCTGAAAGCGCTTCAAATTATTAGCGGCCAGGGTCCTGTTCCTGGGGTGACGACCCGGGGGGCCATTGATCAACATGGCAAAATCGGCTTAGAGGAAACCATTTATCCGCTTCAGCAAAATTTGGATAAATAATGAAAATACCATTTTATTACCCCAAAAGAAAAGGAGAGTTTTGCCGAACCGGATGTTCAGGGTTCCATCTCTGAAAATCATAAAGATTGTAGTGTGGTCCATGATGTTTGCTGTCATTGCCGGGCTGCTGGTTTTGGTTTTTTCTGCGGGTTTATATCATCAGCAGAAAACAGGCAGGCGATCGACCGCTGCTGCTGAAAGTGAATCCGGATACCGGTATGCCAGACCTGCCCATCGGATAAAAGCGTTTGCCTATACCCACCATATCGGCGGAAACAAAAGCATCTCTTTGCAATGCAGTTATCTGACCGTGAACAGAAAAAAAATGAGGGGTATCCGGCTTGGGCTCATAAAAGAAGCGGTTCTTGTAAACGGCCTGTTCCAATTATACCGATATCCCAGATCAAACCCACTGGATAAAAGAGATACCATTCACGACAAACAAGGTTCCAGGGATATTCATCAGACATTTCTACCAAAAAACATATTTCCGGCCAATTTTGGCAATATTACCAACATTGTCATCCATCCGATCATATTTGAAATTTTCACCCATAATCATTTGAGCACAAAAATCACAGCGCAATCTGCTGAGTTCAATCTCACCCGTCAACATTTCCGATTTACCGGGAATGTTCATATGGTTTCCGGCGACCGGGAAATAAAACTAAAGAGAATGGAATTTAATCCTGAGAATGAACAGTTGACAGGAACCGATTATATTTTAAAAACACCGGATGGAACCACCTTTGGCAAACAGATCAAAACAGACCTGTATCTTGGAAAGACAGATAAATAATACCGGTTTATGAAGATCAATAATCGGAACCAGCCAAAATTCTCCACAAAACTTACTTATCAGACGATATGGTTAGATGGTTTCAAGTATTA
>JAABSK010000364.1 GCA_011390435.1 Desulfobacteraceae bacterium
GTGCGCTGGATATCTTGAGTTCATTATCCACAACCACGGCACCCCCCTCCAGGGCGTTTTGTGTGGCGGCATTGTATTCAGACCAGGAACCCACCTGTCCGGTGAGAGTGGCCTTGCCATCATCAACCATCACGGTTACACTGTCTGAATCCACAAAGGGGCTCCAGAACAATTCGCCTTCAATATTATCGGCTATTTCCTGGTCATTTTTTCGTGATGTCACATTCGGCTGGTAGGTATACCAGTCATAATCGTAGACATAGGAATCATCCACATAGGGTTTATAGACAAAAGGATCCCAGGATTTATTTACTGTCAGGTTGTTATTAACCAAATAAACGCCTTTCACCTCGGAGGCCAGGTCCTCAGCCCGGGCTTTTTCATAATAGGTGTCCACTGCACCGTAAAGGTTCACAATACCGGCCAGGGCAGTCACCGTGATTTCAAGATTATCCACATAGGCATCTCTTTTGAACTTGTTCTGTATTTTCTCTTCCAGTTCATCGCTGCTGTCGGTCTGTAGCGGGGGTGTGACTTTTATCTGGTTTTTAACCCGGATAACCCCTGTCGTATTCCTGGCATCCTGCGCTGCAGCCTGTTTGGCCGAAAGATAGTTGACCTTCCCGGTCAATGTAACTATTCCATTGTCAACCCGGGTATCCACTTTTGTGGAAAGAACCCGTGGATCATACAACATGGCGGAATCAACCGCATCCCTGATCTTATCATCGGGTTTGCTTACATATTTTTTATTCCGCATATTCTTGTCACGAGCCCAGAGATCTACCTTGAGCCCGCTTGCATCCAGTTCTTTTATGCCCGGCATCCAGGCATGGATCATGGCCCGTGTTTTTTCAGCAGCACTGCCCACGGTTCCTTCGAGTACGACTTTGCGGTTATTCACCGATATTTGAATCAATCCATCATCCACCAGTGTATCCCAGGCAAGTACCTCTGCAATATCATTGGCAAAATCTGTATCTGAGCGGGAGGATGTTTCGTAGTCAAGCGTGATCAGATTTTCCACTTCTTTCACACCGCTGATGCTTTTGGCGACTCTCCCGGCCCCTTTTTTTTCAATATAGGAATCAACCTGGCCTTTCAGGGTAACCACTTTGTCACTGACACTGACGTCAACATCAAACAGTTCCGTGACCGGATCGACAGCCAGGGACTGGACCACATCCGTGCGAATATCAGGATCGCTTTTAACAATCAGCGGGTTCACTTGGATGCGGTTGATTACCGAACGGACCCCTTTCACTGTTTCCGCAATGGCAAGGGCCCGTTCTTTTGCCAAAAGATTATTCACACTGCCGGTGAGGGTGACAATGCCATCGGTGCAGGTAATGTCCACAAGATAGGAAGGCACAGCCTGGTCCAGCCTCAGTTCATCTTCAACGGCAATTTCAATATCGAGGTCTGTTACATGCATTGCGGCCAGCCCGGTACTGCTGCCCGCCAGCATGAAAAAAAACATTGCCATAATGGTAAAGCATAGAATTTTGTCTGCATTTTTTCTTTGATTTGTAATCTGCATGGGATGCTCCTTTCTTTTTTTTAGGTTGTATATCTTGCAGCAAACTGGTGCGCAGTCTGCGGTATAATGAAAGATACCCGGATTCAGGCCGCAGTGTAAATGAGGTGAATCCTTCATTTTCATTTCAAAAAATGTGTATCCCCGGCAGGCGTCAGCCTGGTATTCCGGAAATCAACAAATGTGTCTGAGGGAAGGATCTGTATGACAGATCAGGAAACCCTGGGCAGACAGGTGGATGATATTCTGGAAGCAATGGATTAAGTGGACAGAATATATTCCTAAAAATATCACCTGTCCAATTTTTTTTCAGGCCGATCAGGTCGGCTTTTAAAGGCATCAGACACGGACCGTGCACCGTGAAACATTCCCGGTTCATCGACCGGGATTTTCCCGGGCGGAAAAGTATCTCCTCCGGGGGGTATCACGTTCAGGGCGTTTTCTACATACAGGTCCGGGAATTCATCATTCATAATAGTTTCCAGGCTGGCCTTTTTCCAGAATGCATCTACGATGCCATGCAGGGTCAAGGTGCCATTTGTTACGGATACGTCAGGTTCAATAACTGTTATCTGGGGGATAGCGGTAAGTTTCATGAGTGCTGCGATTTTTATATCAGTGATTCTGGAAAAATTTTCAGAAAGGTTTCCCTCGTTTACTTCAATGCCGGAGGCATCAGGCCTCTTGTTTTGATGCATGCGCTTTGCAATGGACTCTTTTAACGGTTTGTCGCCTGCTGTCATAAAAAATCTCCCCAAAGGTGATGGTTAATCATGGTTATTCCCAAGTCTGGTCTAATTTCCTGATAAAATTATATAATTGTAACGCCTTGTTTTTTTCCGGTAAATGGGGTGTTTCCCTAAAAAAATGCAGATCCATGCTGTAGTGCGTATCACATGTTTGTCGCCGGGGGAGTTATGGGGATGGCCTGTCCGCTTTAAAAAACACTTTTCGGAAAAGGGGCTTGCAGAAAATAAAACCGTCTGTTATTTTAGGTGTCATTGAATGAGGTTGTCTGTTCCACGGAATTCGTGACGGCTAAAATCAAGAGACCTAATTCTGATTATAATCAAAACAAACCGGAGTAATATGCATGGATACATCACATCCCGACCTTTTCCCTCCTGCTGCACCTGATATACCCTCTCCCATTCCAAAAGTACCCACGGGTATCCGGGGATTGGATGTAATTCTTCATGGGGGTCTGCCCAGGGGGCGCACTGCTCTGCTCAGCGGCGGTCCGGGAACCGGAAAGACGGTTCTGGCAATGGAATTTCTCTGGCGCAGTGCCATGACCGGTGAACCGGGATTATTTATTTCCTTTGAGGAACAGGTGCAGGACATACGCACCAATTTTTTGTCCATCGGCATGGATACAGCGCCTCTGGAAAAAGCAAACCAGCTGAAGATTCTTCACTTCCAGGTTCCCCACAGGGTTTTTCGTTCCGGAGAGTTTAACATTCAGGGACTGCTGGCACTTATTGACGGACACCTTAAATCCCTTGGTGCGACAATCATCGTACTGGATGCCATTGATATGCTCATGAGGGTTTTCGGGCACGCTGACCGTGAGCGCCAGGAGATGTATGTTCTG
>JAABSK010000365.1 GCA_011390435.1 Desulfobacteraceae bacterium
ACATCCTTGAAAATTTCAACATTTTCGAAATAGCTTTTCATTCTGTCTATGGTATTGAACTGATCAGCACTGCCTGCCAAAAGCAGGTTGTTTTCCATCCTGACAAACCGGGTCATTACAACATCCATTTCAGTGGGCAGCTGCGTGCTGATCTGGTTTAACACATCAATATTCAACAGGTGCTTCCCCGTGTATTCCACGTTTCTTTCTTTCCGGAGTGCCGCTACCTGAACCTGCATCTGCTGAACCGGATCCACAATGTTTTTTATATCGGGAAAACATGACTGAAATACCTGCGTGATCCGTTTGTCAAAATCCCTGCTCCGCTTTTCCATCAGATTGATCGAAACAATGGGTTGAACAGACCAGGTGAGCAACAGTATGACCAACAAGACGATGGAAGAAACCATGCTGAATCTGTGCTCCTGGTAGAATTGCGCAACCCCGGAAATCTGACGGCAGAAATTGTAACCGTCAACGCCCTTGATTTCATTTACCGCCATGGCAGCGGCATTCTGAATCTTGTCATTTTCCCGGCTGCCGAAATCCTGCGATGGTGAGCTGATTTTCAACGCCTCAAACACATTCACCCACCGGACGTTCACCTGCATCCGCGCTTCAATTTTGTTGCCCAGCTGTTCAAGAAATTCAGCCGGGCCTGAAATCGCGATGCTGTTGACCGGATGTTTGTTTTTGAAGCGCTCAGTAAATGACAGACAGGTATATGTCAGGTTTTTTTCAACGGCAGAGACCGGATCATCCGGATCCAATACAAAAGACCTGCAAAAGGCTATCTGTCCGGACTCGATGATATATATACCGGCAAAAAGTGATTCCACATATATCAAAATGGACACAGCTGCCGAATCTGTCATGCCCGCAAAAACAAGTGCAGTTGAATACCCGCTGCCAACCGTGATCCCGTCCGGTGTCAAACCGTTTTCAATCAAGAGCGCCTTATACCGGTCAAGCTTTGCCTGCGCGATACTGGCGACTGACACCAGATGGGTCCCGGATAAGGTTTTGTTATTTTTATGCAACACATAAAAATCAAAATCAAAGGTACCCGTCTGCAACGGCAGGTAATTTTCCAACTCATGCGGAATGATCTGCTCAATCTTTTTGTGGTGTTTAAACGGCAACTCCAACGTCCGAAAAAGGAAACAGTATGCCGGAATACTGACAACGCATCTGTCATGACTGCTTCCCATCCTGCCCGATATCTCAGGCAAGACATTCTCAAGGCCGGAAAAAAAAGCGTTTTCATCAGCCAACGCATCCAAAATCGGAAAGCTGACGGATTCAAGGATCTTAATTCCCTTCAGACCATGGGACAGCAAAACAGATATGATCTGTTCATGCTGAATATCAAGTGCCAGTATGCTGGTGCTCATTTTATTTCTTCCACAATCGGACTGATAAAATTCAGGCTGCTTTATATCCTTTTATATATTTTTATGCAAGACCCTTCAATTTCGCACGGATACCATGCGCTTCTGTGCACAGGCACAACCGGTATAAACACTTTTTTTTTCTTCCATGATCCGGATCAGCCGCTCATAGGAATGCCGTTTGATAATATGGTTGAACTGGGCCCTGTAATTTCTCACCAGGCTGACGCCGAAAACCACCACATCATAAACCATCCACTGCCCCCCGTTGGTCTGATACATTTTTACATTAACCGGAATGCGCAGCATCCCACGAACCACCTTGACATGCAGCTGCGCCCTGTTATTGTCAATAATATCACGTTCAAATACAACCTGTTCATCTTGATACCTGTCTGCTTTTGACATATAGGAGTTTTCAAGAAATTTTCCAAACAAGGCAATGAATGCTTGTTTTTGCGCCCCTGTCTTGTTGTTCCAATGATCCTCCAGGCACAACTGTGAAAATTTTGCAAGGCTGAATCTTTCATAAACAAGATCACAGAGCAGTGCCATTTGTTTTTTTCTCTCCTGCCCTTCTTGAACAGGCAAATCTGTAAGAATGCCTGTTATTTTATCGATTGTCTCTTGCAATTGTTTTCGGGCGGAAGGGGCATCTGCCATAACCGTTGACAAAGAAAAACAACAAATGATCAAAACAAAAATAAAACTTTTAACTGACGTCATCACCATCTCCGGGAAAATTATTCATTAGTCTTTCGGGAATCGAACATCTTTATGATTTTTTTCATTTCTTCATTGTTTGCAACATCCGGCTCAAGGGCCAGTACTTTGTTAAAGTACGGAATACTTTTTTCAGGCTGTTTTAAATGTTGGTAATATATGATGGCAAGGTTCAATTGTGCCTTAACCATGTCAGGTTTCAGTGCCACCGCTTTTTTCAGGCTATGGGCTGCGGCCTCGTATCCGTTCAGATAATAGTGACACATACCTAAGTGATACAGTACCATGGCATTATTTGGATCATTCACCAGGGCCTTTTCAAATGAATTGACTGCATCTGTATATTGTTTGCGGCCCATGTAAATGCTCCCCATGTTAGCATGGGCTTTTGAAAAGTCGGGTTTGATATCCAGAACCTTTCGATAACAGGCCAGGGCCTTATCCAATTCATCAAGACCTGTCCAGGCGACCCCGAGATTCAGCAGTGCCCCCATGTGGTACGGGTATGCCTGAATAACTTTTTCAAGGGCATCAACCCCTTGAGGGAACTGCCCGGTTTCAATATATCCCCTTGCCGCATAGGAAAGTATCTTTTTGCGCAAAGAATTGTATGCAAGGGCCTTATTGGCATGGAAGATAACACCCGGCCAGTTTCCCGCCTTTTCCAGCGCACGGGTCTGAAAATTATGCCGGTCGCTTTGGATATCCTGGTAATGATAACGGGTTAAAACCACACAGGCAAACAGGAGGAGGACAACCGTCAACAAGGTCCATTTACCGGAAACATGCATATAGTGATTTTCCGGCAAAGGAGACATCCCCAGTACACAAGCCATATAAGCGGCGACAATCAAAGGCGGTATGGGCATGTCAAAGGGAAAGCTGAAACATGAATTGACAAGGATACCGGCAACTGCCGTTCCAATACCCACTGCCGCAAAAGCAACATGACCCCGTGCCCTGATCCATAATTTTGCCGCCATGGCAAAAAAAAGAAAGAAAACAAGGAGG
>JAABSK010000037.1 GCA_011390435.1 Desulfobacteraceae bacterium
CACCGGGGAAACAAGGCGTCACTATCCTGCCCCAGAATCTGCTTTGCAGCGGCATTCATCGAGGTAATGCGGTTTTGCGTATCCATGGTGATCAAACCGGAGGGCATATGGTGAATCACGGTATCAGAAAACGCCTTGACCCGGCTCAACGATGCCTGGGCACCTCTGTACGCCTGAAAAACAAACAGGGCAACCACGCCGGCGCATCCAATGCCAAAAAGCAGTCCTCCCTGCCAGATGGTCTGGCGCACCAGCTGCTGCCGGGCCAGATGTTCTTTGGCCATGGACAGGCCTGCAAAAAGATAATGCCGGGCCTGATCCGCAGGAGCACCGTCCTGTGCCGTATAAACCCGGCTCCAGTCCTGGCCCATATGCCCCTTGCCGGAAGCGGAAGGAGCCGGCGGATGCATCATCATATGCCGCCTCATTCCCCAGGAGCGGCGATTGGGCACAAACTGCTTGTACACTTCAAAAACGGATTCCCGGCCATCAACCTTCCGGGTTCTGTGATAAATTTGCTGCTCATCTTCAATGGTGCTCAGATCATCCGGCAGCGCTTCAAACTGTCGGCCCACCTGGGAAGCATCAGAATGCGCCAGAACTGTTCCATTCTCTGAGACAATCACCAGATATGCCACCTCCGGCTGAAACGCTGTTTCATACAGCATGGTCTGGATCCGTTTTGCTCCCCAGTCCATGGTGAACATGCCGGTGCGGGTTCCCGCCTCAAAGGTCCGGATTAGAAAGGTTCCCTTTTCAATCAGGCGCTGGGTAAAAAATTCTTTCTGCCGGTCCAGCTGGTTGAAAATCATCAAACTGAAGATCGGCAGCAGGATCATTAAAACACCGGCCAGCAGCAGCGGCGGTACCAGGGGAAATCGTTGTTTTTTCATTTAAAATGTCACTTTTCTCTGTTTTTGCACACTCTATTGTCTACCATGACGGTCAGTTCTGTAAAGCAAAAATGAAGCAAAAACAATACCACCATCATCTGAAGGGCCTTTTGGCAATTCCAGGCGGGTATTTCATATCCAGATGGATACCCCTGACCGGGTAAAAAGTAAACACATCCCCGGCATGCACCGGATGAGAGCAAGTGAGAATAAAAGGGAAAATATATATAATTTCAATGTGTTATCATTATTTCCATTTTCCTGGCACGGCCTTTGCTCTATCAATTACCAACAACAGATCACCACGATCTTAACCCAGACACAAAGGAGAATACCATGAAAAAATCACTGATGATCACCAGCACACTTTTGATCGTTGCATTAATGGCTGCCACTGCATTTGCATGGGGCCCGGGACGGGGCATGGGGTATGACCGCCAGAACTGCCCAAGATATGGCGGCCAGCAGGTTCCTGCCCAGCTGACAGAAGAACAGACCCAGGCGTTTAACACCCTGCGCCAGAACTTTGTCGATGAGACTGCTGACCTGCGGATCGCCCAGTCCCAGAAAAAAGAGGAGATGCGCCTGCTCATGCAGACATCTGACCCGGACCGCGCCAGAATCCAGGCCCTGTCAAATGAGATGGCCGATATCCACAAGCAGCTCAGAGACAAACAGGTTGATTTTGCTCTGTCCGCCAAAAAAATCGCTCCGGAACTTGGATACGGCATGGGCTTCGGACCCCATGGCAAGGGTTTTGGAAGAGGTGGCCAGGGTGGATTTGGCAACCAGAACTGCGGCAGATTCAGCAACTAAATTGACCCGCAGTTTCACCCCTTTTTTTCTCCCGGCAGGACAGCCTCCTGCCGGGAGTTTTTTTATGGGGTTTCAAACGCCACAGAATTTTTCAAGGTGCCGATCCGTTCAATCCGTGTTTCCAGAATATCCCCAGGCATCAGATAAACCGGTGGGTTTCGCGTATACCCCACGCCGCTGGGCGTTCCTGTCAAAATCAAGGTGCCTGGCTGTAATGTGGCGGATTCAGACAGATAGGAAATGATCCTGGCAACGGAAAAAATCATGTCCCGGGTATTGCTCTCCTGCATGACCCGGCCATTGAGCACACAGGAAATATCCAGCTCATCCGGGCTGCCGATTTCATCGCCGGTCACGATCCATGGTCCAAAAGGACAGAAGGTGTCAAAGCTTTTGGCCTTGACCCACTGGCCGCCGCCGGCATGACGCTGCCACCGCCGGGCGGAAACATCGTTGGCACAGGTATAGCCCAGCACATGATCCAGCGCGGTTTCAGGCCGGACATTCTTGGCCGGGGTTTTGATCACCACGCCCAGCTCTGCTTCATAATCCACTTCCGGAACCTTGGCACAGCACACTGGAATTTCAATATCTGCCAGGTGATGGGTGGCAGCTCCGGGATTTTTCATGAACACCACTGGATACCGGGGCAGTTCAAGACCGATTTCCACAGCATGACGCTGATAATTCAATCCGATACAATAGATGGCTGGTGGCTGCAGCGGTGTCAAAATTTGTTTCACCGGCTTTTTTTGATCCGTAACCACGAATTGGTCCAGAAGGTTTCCGTCAATGACCCGTGCCATGCCTGCTTCATCCGGACAACCGATATACACCCGGCTGTCATCACTTTCAAACCTGATAATTTTCATCTTTTTTCCCTGATATTCAGATATCGGCTACACACCCGCACAAGGGTATGCTAAACCTATTAAAATGATTGATCCCAAAATGCAAGGATACACACGCGGTGACACTGAATTTTCAACCCCTGTATACGGACATTTCAGGAAAAAAAGCCAATCTGACCCTGCTGATACTGTCATCTCAGGGCATCAAAGCCCACTCGCAAAAGAACAAGAATCGCTTTGATATCCTGGTGGATGCCCGTGATCTGGCAAAAGCCCGTGTCAGCATTGAAACCTATAAACAGGAGAACCTGTTTTTCAGACGTCACCATCTTCCGGAACCAGGATCTGCGTCTTCTTTTTTTTCCATTACCGCCATGATCATCATGGCAGTCATGTGTGCCATTCATTTTGCCGGCAGCTATTACCAGCTCCACGACCACTGGGTTCTGATCTACGGGGCTTCCGCCCTGTACATCCTCCAGGGAGAAACCCACCGGGCAATAACAGCGCTGTTTCTGCACGGCGATGTTCAGCACCTGCTGGGAAATCTGGCCGGCATTCTCATTTTTGCCGCGCCTTTGATCCGCATGACCGGATACGGCACCGGTGTGTTCATATTGCTGTTTTCCGGCACTGCCGGAAACCTGGTCAATGCCCACTTCCACCAGAGTATCCACCTGTCCATCGGAGCGTCCACACTGGTCATGAGTGCGGCAGGACTTTTGTGTGCTGCCCGGATCATGCAGCCTGGCCAGCCCTTTAGAATCAAATCCCTCCTGCCCGTATTTTCAGGTGCCCTGCTCATGGCCCTGTTCAGCCAGGGAGAAAACACTGATGTCTGGGCCCATATTTTCGGATTTATTTTCGGTCTGCTCTCCGGATGTGTCTTTTTTCCGCTCAACCGAATGTGGCAGTTTCCCGGAAAACAGGCAACCGCCCTGACCATCACGGTGATCATTCTGATCATTGCCGGCGCAGCTCCTTTTTTTCACATGCAGATCTGAAACAGATCAGATGGTGATCTGTCCGGTAAACACCAGATTGGCCGGCCCGGTTTTAAATACATGCCGGGTGTTTTGATCCCACGAAATCTCCAGGTCACCGCCATCAAGCTCAACCCGGGCGCTGGACCGGCTTCTGCCGGTGAGGCAGGCAGCCACCAGTGCAGCACAGGCCCCGGTGCCGCAGGCAAGGGTCACGCCAGCCCCCCTTTCCCACACCCGCATGCGCAGGTGCGTGTCACTGATCACCTGAATAAACTCAACATTGGTTTTCTGCGGGAATCCAGGATGGGTTTCAATGGCCGGACCGATCTGATCAATGTCCACCGCCTGGATATCCTCCACAAACAAAACCGCATGGGGGTTGCCCATGGACACAGCAGTAATTGAATATGATTCCCCGTTCACTGTCAAGGGCACATCAACCGCTGTTGGATGCGCCCATTGAAACGGAATCCTTTCACACATCAGCACGGGTTCCCCCATGTCCACGCGGACAGCCGTCACCTGGCCGCTGTCATCCACAATCACTTCCGGGACAATTTCTCCGGCAAGGGTTTCCACCTGAATCCGGCGACCGGTAACCAGTTTGTGCTCAAACGCATATTTTGCAAAACACCGGATGCCGTTGCCGCACATCTGGGCCTGGGATCCGTCGGAATTGTAAATATGAAACCGCATGTCCAGGGTCTTGGATGTCAACATCAGAAGAATCCCATCCGCACCAATGCCAAAATGACGGGAACACAACGCTCTTGCCAGTTCAGGATAGGGCCGGATCTTTGCGATGGCCCCGTTTCTGTCATCGATCAGGATAAAATCATTGCCCAGCCCTTCCATTTTAACAAACGCGATCTCCATGTGACCTCCTTTAACCTCTGCGCCGTTTCAGGGTGGCGAGAATCTTTGCTGCCATTGCCTCAACCTGCCAGCGCCGGATACCGTCGATCTGCAAAAGCGCCTCAGCGGTTTCAGGGTTCTGGCCGGCAATGGCGGAAATCTGATTGTTGTTCAGCAAAAACCCCGGTTCCATTCCCAGTTCATCACTGAGTGTGTCACGCATCTTTTTCAACCGGCTGACCCGCTCTTTCACCACAGGATCCGGCCGGGTCCGGCGGGTTCTGGGATAAGCGGGCAATTGACCGTGGGGCAGCTCAAGACCGGAAACAATTGCTGCAAGGCAGTCTGCACCATACATCCTGGCCTGTTTTTGGCTCAACATCCGTTTGTCGACCATCTGCTCAACGCTTTTTGGCCGCAGACGGGCCATATCCGCCAAAGATTGATTGGAAATAATCTTGAACAGCGGCTGGTCTTTTTTCTGTGCAAATGACATGCGCGCCTGCAGCAGATTTTCAAGAACGGCAAGGGTACGGTTGTCCATTTTTCCAGCCCCCTTGAATTTTCTGAACAATGGAAAGCTGTGGTTGTTCTCATGGCGTACAGCTGCCTGAATCTCAAATTCCTCCTGAGCCCATGCCATGCGCCCGTTTTCTTCAAGGCTCCGGCAGATGATATCGTGCAGCGCAATCAAATGAGCCACATCCCCCACAGAATACGCAATCATATCCGGTTTGAGCGGACGTTTTGACCAGTCCACTTTCTGAAACCGCTTGTCCAGATCCACATCAAAATACTTTTTGATCAATGCACCCAGCCCCCGCTCCCGGATTCCCAGAAACCGGCAGGCGATCTCCGTATCAAACAGATTCCGGATCCGCACCCCGTAATCCCTGTCCAGGCTGCGGACATCAAAATCCGCACCATGAAACACCTTTTTCACCTGACCGTCTTCAAGCAGCCGGATAAACGGAGCAAGGGAGTCAAACTCAAACGGATCAATCAAAAACGCCCGGTCTGTTGTCGCTATCTGTATCAGGCAGATCTTTTCCTTGAAACAATGCATGGAGTCCGCTTCAAGATCCACACAGATGATGGTTTCACCCAAAAGATCCGCACACACATTTTCCAACGCCTCATCTGACGCAATAAACTGAAAATCCAATTTTTTTTCCCTTGATTGTTGACACCACTTCTTTTAAAATTCATGTTTTGCATTTAATGGACAAATAATACACAATGGAAAACAAGATGATTACCATAACACTTCCAGACAATAGTATAAAGCGCTTTGAGCAGATCCCCACCGGAATGGATGTGGCAGCAAGCATTTCCGAAGGATTTGCCAGAAACTGCGTGGCCATGAAAACAGATGATCGCCTGACAGACATGCACCAGGCCATCACGCAGGATTGTGCCGTGAGTTTTATCACCACAAAAGATGAAGCAGGTCTGGACGTATTGCGCCACTCATCTGCCCATGTCATGGCTGAGGCTGTGCTCAACCTTTACCCAGATGCCCGGCTGACCATCGGGCCTGTGGTAGAGGATGGATTTTATTACGATATTGACATGCCCCCGCTGTCTGAAGATGATCTGGGACCCATCGAAGCTGAAATGAAACAGATCATCTCAGCCAAAAACCGGTTTGAACGCATTGTCGTATCCCGGTCCAAAGCCCTGGAAATCTTCAGGGACAACCCGTTCAAGATTGAATTGATCAATGAACTGGATGAAACCGAAGAGATCTCTCTTTACCGGAACGGCAAATTCATTGACCTGTGCCGCGGCCCCCACATTCCCCATACCGGCATGATCAAGGGATTCAAGCTGCTGAAAATATCCGGGGCCTACTGGCGGGCAGATCAGTCCCGTCAACAGCTTCAGCGCCTTTACGGCATCTCCTTTTTTGATAAAAAACAGCTCAACGCCTATGTGACCATGATCGAAGAGGCCAGAAAGCGGGATCACCGGAAACTGGGCACCCGGCTGGACCTGTATTCCTTCCATGATGAAGCCCCTGGCATGCCGTTTTTCCACGCCAAAGGTATCATGGTCTGGAACGCGCTTCTGGAATACTGGCGTGAAGAACACAAGGCTGCCGGATATGTGGAAACCAAAACACCGGTCATGCTCAACCGGAAGCTCTGGGAACAGAGCGGCCACTGGGAAAACTACCGGGAAAACATGTACACATCTGTGATTGATGATGAAGAATACGCGATCAAACCCATGAACTGCCCCGGTGGCATGCTGTTGTACAAAACCAAAGCCTATTCATACCGGGATCTGCCCCTCAGGTCCGGAGAGATCGGACTGGTTCACCGCCATGAGCTGTCCGGCGCTCTTTCAGGCCTGTTCCGGGTCCGGGCCTTTCATCAGGATGACGCCCATATTTTCATGACCCCGGACCAGATTGAAGCCGAAGTGCTCGGCGTGCTCCACCTGGCCCAGAAAATTTACAGCCGGTTCGGCCTGAACTTCCATCTGGAGCTGTCCACCCGTCCTGAAAAGTCCATCGGGTCTGACCAGCAGTGGGAAGAAGCCACCACCGGTCTTAAAGCGGCGCTTGAACGTTACGGCCAGGACTACGTGATCAACGAAGGAGACGGTGCCTTTTACGGACCCAAAATTGATATTCATATCAAGGACGCCCTGGGAAGAACCTGGCAGTGTGGTACGGTTCAGCTGGATATGTCTCTGCCGGAACGCTTTGATCTCACCTACAAAGGCATGGACAACGAAAAACACCGTCCCATCATGATCCACCGGGTCATCTATGGATCCTTGGAACGGTTTTTCGGTATTCTTGTGGAACACTTTGCCGGTAAATTCCCGCTGTGGCTGGCACCGGTTCAGGCCATTTTGCTGCCGATCAACCAGGACCTGGCAGACCATGCCCGAAACATAAAGCAGCAGATCGAAACCGCCGGCATCCGCTGCGAAGTGGATACCCGGAATGAAACCCTTAAAAAAAAGGTCAGGGATGCCCAGCTTGACTACATCCCCCTGATTATCACCCTTGGAGACAAGGAAAAAGAAAGCAGCACCCTGTCTGTCCGGACCCTGAACGGAAAGGTAAAAATGGGACTGACCATGGAAGCGTTCACCAGGCCGGTGCTGCATCACATCAAGACAAGAACTCTGGATGAAGCAATTTTAGAATAACGATCACCCCTTCAATGGATCACCTAAAGGAGGCCATATGAAGCAGGTCAGAATTCTGGTGGTAGATGACGAACTGGTGATCCGGGAATCACTTTCCGGATGGCTCAAACGGGATGGATATCACGTCAGTACGGCAGCCAGCGGCGAAGATGCCCTGGAGCTGTTAAAAACAGCCGGATTCGACATCATTCTCCTGGATATCCAGATGGATGGCATCAGCGGCCTGGAGGTGCTGGACCGGGTAAAAGAAGCGTATCCGGACATTGATGTGATCATGATCACAGCCTTCGGGTCTGTACCATCAGCGGTTCAGGCCATGAAATCCCACGCCTGGGACTACATCCTCAAACCATTTGATCCGGATGAGCTGGTGATATTGATCAAGAAACTGCTGGAGCACCGGGCGCGCAAACAGGAGAACACTTTTCTCAGGGAAGAATTCAGGCACCAGGCCCGGTTTGAAAGCATGATCGGCCAGTCCAGCGCCATGCAAAAAATTTTCCGGCTCATTGAAGATATCCGGAAAGTGGATACCAGTGTGCTGATCACCGGTGAAACCGGATCCGGCAAAGGCCTGGCTGCAAAAGCCATCCATTCCAACAGCCGGTTCAAAGACGGCCCGTTTGTCAGTGTCAACTGTGGGGCGATTCCACCGCACCTGATGGAAAGTGAGCTGTTCGGACATCAGAAAGGGGCGTTCACCGATGCCAAAGAAACCCGGAAAGGCCGGCTGGAAATGGCATCCGGCGGCACACTGTTTCTGGATGAAATCGGTGAAATCAGCATGCGCATGCAGATTGACCTGCTGCAGGTGCTGGAAGATAAAATTTTCTACAAGGTGGGAGGAACCCAGCCCATCAGCACGGAATTCAGAGTGATCGCCGCCACCAATGCCGACCTTGCCGCCGCCATAAAAGCAAAAACTTTTCGCGAAGACCTGTATTACCGCCTGAATGTGATCTCCTTTACCATGCCGCCGCTCAGGGAACGCAAAGAAGATATTCCGCTGCTGGCGGAACATTTTCTGAACAAATTCACCCAGGAAGTCAACCGGGGTGTGGAACGGATCAGCCGGGATGCCATGGATGAACTGATGCTCTACGAATGGCCCGGCAATGTGCGTGAATTATCCAATGCCATTGAACGGGCTGTGGTGGTTTGCAAAACCCGGACCATCACCCCCCAGGACCTTCCCATTTGCGCTTCTTTGGAAAAAGAGATGAAAAACCGGTACTTTTCCCTGAATGATGTGGAAAAAGAACACATCCACAAAATCCTGGTTCAGACCAGCTGGAACATTTCAAAAAGCTCTGCCATTCTGGGAATTGATCGGTCCACACTGTACAACAAGATCCGGCGCTATGATCTTGAGCCTGAATAGGAGAAAAGAACTTCTTATTTCACCGGTGGGTCAGATTCCGCCGTGGGTCAGCCAGGACATTGCCGCACACATGCACAGAATTTTCAGGCTAACCGCCCGGATCACCCCGCTGCTGAAATCGATCGATTTTGCCTATGATGCCGACCGCAATCAATACCATTCCACCCGGATCCTTGAAGTGCTTGATCAGCAGGCACCAGAATCATGCGCCAAAGTACTGGCCATTACAAAAGAAGATCTGTTCATTCCCATCCTGACCCATGTATACGGTGAAGCCCAGCTGGGCGGCAAAGCCTGTATTGTTTCGATCTCACGGCTGCTGACTTATGGGGAGTCAGGCAACATTGAAAAGGGTCATGAGCGGATGATCAAAGAATCCGCCCACGAACTGGGCCACACCTTTGATCTGCGCCATTGCGAAGACCCGCTGTGCATGATGCATTACTGCCGGAAGATAGAAGATGTCGACCACAAATCAGATCGTTTCTGCCGGTACTGCAGCATCCTTCTCAATGACGCCATCCAAGAGATGGATCTGTAGCTTTCCGCCAGGTTATTCAATCGCTCGACCTGGCTGCTGCAATTTCCGCTTCCAGCAGTTGCAGCAGCTTTTTAAAATCATATGGCTTTTTAAGAAAACAAATCGCCTTTTGAAGAATCTCATCGGTATCTGGATCATCCGGGCTGTGGCCGCTGCAGATGATGACTTTGGCCTTTGGATTAATTTTTAGAATCTCCTGGAGGCAGCTTTTACCGCCCATTCCCGGCATGAGCAGGTCCAGAATCACGACAGAAATGGACTGCGTTTTTTCTTTATATACGGCAAGCCCTGCCTCGCCATTCTCTGCAAGGACTGCTTTATAACCGGCATCGGCAAGAAATTCGCCGGCAAGATCTCTTAATGCTTCTTCATCATCAATGAACAGGATGGTCTCTCCATTGCCTTTTTTGATAGAAATTGGTGCTGCTTTCTCCACCTCGACCACCTCTGTATTGATGGCTGGAAAATAGATGTAGAAGCAGGTTCCCTTGCCCGGGCTGCTTTCACAGAAAATCCGGCCGCCGTGATTCTGGATAATACCGTACACCATTGCCAGGCCAAGCCCCGTCCCTTTGCCAGCTTCCTTGGTTGTGTAGAACGGTTCAAAAATATGTTCCAGGATATCGCCTGGCATGCCCTGGCCGTTGTCAGCCACCGACAGCATGACGTACTCTCCGGCGTTATTGTTCAAATAACGGCTGTGGGCAGCTTCCGCACCGGAAACATTGCTGGTTTCAAACACAAGGCACCCACCGCCAGGCATGGCATCACGGGCATTGACACCGATGTTTAAGAGTACCTGCTCAACCTGTCCAGGATCAACATTGACGGTGAGAAGCGGATTGGCCAGGTGAAGTTCAATATCAATCATTTTTGGAATGGTACGTTTGAGCAGCTTTTCCACCTGGTGGACAATATGGTTCAGATTAACCGGCCTGGGATGAATTTCCACTTTCCGGCTGAAGGTCAACAACTGGGCTGTAAGTTCAGAAGCCCTCTGGGCAGCATCCCCGATTGCCTTGAGTTTGGGATAAGCAGTTGATGCACCATTCTCTTCCATCAGCAGCATCTGGGAATAGCCGATAATGGCCTGGAGCAGGTTGTTAAAATCATGTGAAATACCACCGGCCAGGGTGCCGACAGCCTCCATTTTCTGAGCCTGAAGCAGTTGCGCTTCAAGCTGTTTGACAGAGGTAATGTCCCTTACAAATCCACAGATACCACTGATTTTTCCGGATTTGCCCATCTGGGGAATTTTGATGGTATGAAAAGTCTGAGCGCTCTTGTTTCGAACCTTGAGCTCTTCTTCAACAATTTTGCCCTGCAGCACCTGCAGCTCCGAAATCTGGGTTTTGACGGCTGCCTGTTCCCCAAACAACTCCTGGTCTGTGTACCCGATAAATGATGCAGATTTAATCTTATAGAGCCGCTCCATTGCCGGATTGACCAGGGTGTATTTCAAATTCCTGTCTTTCAAAAAGATACCGTCCCGGGCACTTTCAAAGATGGTTCTAAACCGCTGTTCGCTCTTTGTAAACTGACGCTGGGCCTCTTTTTGTGCACTGATATCCATGGTGATAATCAACAGACACGACTCCCCCATATGGATGATCGGATTAACCGAAATCAGGCTTTCATGCGTTTTACCGGACTTGGCCCTGAATTCGACCTCCATGCCAAGTACTTTTCCATCCCGTTCAAAACGCTCAACCATTCGATCCCGCTGGGTTGGATCCACATACAGGTTCAGATCTTTCGTGGTTCGGCCGATGGTCTCTTCCCGGGAGTACCCGGTCCGTTCACAATAGGCATCATTCACAAAAACACAGGCAGCATCTGAGCGGCGTGCGATAACAATACCGTATGGTGCAGCATTTAAAATAGTGTAATAGTTCTTTTCCCTCTCTTTGAGCGCATCCTGAGCTTCAACCAGCGGATTGATCAAGGTGCATACAAACAGAAGACACTCTTCGCCTTTGAACTGAATGATCCGGCTGGATACAATATCATAAAGGAGTGAACCGTCTCTATGCCGAAAGTTGACCCGAATCCCTGAAACACGGCCCTCTTTGCGAATCGCCTCCACAATCTGACGCCGGTCTTCCGGATCAGCATAGATATTGAGATCCATGGCAGTCCGGCCAATCACCTCCTCGTACGTATATCCGGTCTGCTGGCAGAAAACTTCATTGACCTCCAGATAGCGTCCATCAGACACCCGGGTAATGGTAATGGCGTCCGGAGCCAGTTCCACCACCCGATGATAGCTTTCCTTGCTTTCTTTAAGCTGTCTGGTCAACCTCTTCTTGTCCGTCACATTTCGAATAACGCCGCCAAATCCAACCGGATTGCCCTGGTGATCCCGAAGCAGCGTGATGATGGTCTCACAGGCGACAGAAGCACCGTCCCTGCCAATAATTTCATAGTCAATAATCCGGTCGGAACACCCGGTTTGATAAATCTCAAGAAGCACCTGAAAGATTTTTTCAGACTCGTCAGGGGTCATATAGGTCTTGTAATTGACGCCGATCATCTCCTCGGGAGTGCGTTGATAGATCCTGGCGGCGCTGTCATTCAGGAACGTTGTGTTGCCCTTCAGATCTGTCTCAAGATAGCCGTCTCCCATAAGATCAAGAATGCTTTTATAGGCGGTGTCAATCCTGTCATGCGCCGCTGTCCATCCGGTTTCATCGTCAATAACCTGACCGGTCTTGATCAAATGGGTAATGGTGCCATGCTCATCTGTGACCGGGCTGATTGTACTGCTTTCCCAGAAATGGACACCTGCTGCGGATTTATGCTGGATGCGGCCGCGCCATGTGCTGTTTCGGTTCAGTTCCGCCATGATATCCTGGGTCAGGGCGTTGGGCTGAACCCAGAGTGATGTCATCGTCTGTCCGATAAGTGCTTGCGCATCGCAGCCGGATTGGGCCAGCATGGCCTGATTGGCATACAGAATCACTGCATTGGCATCGGTGAGCAGGATTGTATCTTTTCCAGCATCCAGTGCCTGCAGAAGATGGCACGCGATGCCAGATCGCATACTGTCACCAACTGGTGCCAGCGAAAGGCCACCGGATATTGTGATTTGTTGATCCTGTTTTGGTATCCCTGTCATTTGATCCTTTTATCATATTGTAAAACCAGGGGAATATCTCAGCTGTGCCGCATCCGTGATCGATTCAGGTAGATACCGAATCAAATAAAAGCAAGACAATGCCTTTAAATAAAACAGGAGCTTCGTTACTGTCAATCAAAATATAAAGCGCATTCAAAAGTTGATCATGATTTTTCCACAGGGCAGGATGACTTTCAGGAGAATCCACACTTTCGGCAATAGATCTACATACCCCAAGGAGCCAGAATACGGAAAACCCTGTATTTTTTTTTCAAACAGGGCAGCCTATGATTGTCAACATCGGCCTCCCAAGGCCCTTTCCAAATAATCTTCAAAATTTTAAAGGATGGAAATGTTATGGATCAAAACGAACTCTGCCAGAAAATCAGACAGATATATCCGGACATCGGAGAATGCGGCATCAACCTGGACGTCACGTACGATAATGCCAACAGCCGCTGGAAAGTCTTGTTAAAAAAGGATGGCCAATCCCTGGAGACTTTTCTGGAACCCGGAGATGCTGAACTCTGCATGGAAGGCCGGCAATGCGTCAGCCTGGGCCTTGAAATCAGCCAGCTGAGGGACAACATCGGAAAATAGAGGCCGCACTGGAAAACATCCCGGCTGAACGATATTCACCTGATACAATTCCACAGGAAAGGAGGCACTGCTGTGCTCAATTTTCAAATATCTGATACCCAGCAAAAGCTGCAGAAAAAAGCCCGGGAATTTGCGCTGAAAGAAGTGCTGCCGGAAGCATGGTCTGCAGACAAGGACGATACCCTTCCGCTGCATGTGCTTGAAAAAGCGTTTCAGAAAGGACTGATCAATACGAACATCCCCAGAAAATACGGCGGGAAAGAATACGGACTCGTCGAGGGGACAATCATCACAGAGGAGATTGCAGCAGCCTGCCCGGGTATTGCAACCTCCTTGTTTGACAACAGTCTGGGCATGGAGCCGATCCTGCTGTCGGACAATACGGCAGCCAAAGAAAAATATCTGAAACAGGTGGCAAATGCGTTCAAACTGATCTGCTTTGCCACTTCAGAAGCCACCATGGGCTCGGATGTGGCATCCATCCGCTGCCGGGCCAAAAAAGACGGCGACGATTACATTCTTAACGGAACAAAATTCTGGATCACCAATGCCGGTGTTGCAGATTTCATGACAGTGTTTGCCACAGTGGATCCCAAATCCAGCCATGAAGGGATCTGTGCGTTTGTGGTGGAAAAAAAATACAAAGGCGTCCGTACCGGTATTCCCATTCCCAAAATGGGACAGAGAAGCTCCAATACCGCTGCCCTGGCTTTTGAAAACGTCCGGGTACCCAAAGAAAATGTCCTGGCTGAACCTGGCAAAGGCTTTGCCCTGGCCATGCAGACGTTTTCCAGAACACGGCCGTCCATTGGCGCGTTTGCAGTGGGGGCTGCCCGTTCCGCCATGGAGTATGCCATCTCATATGCAAAAAGCCGCAAGGCATTCAATGCCAAGCTGGCTGATTTTCAGGCGCTTCAATTCAAAATTGCCGAAATGTACCAGAAAGTGGAGATATCCCGGCTTCTTGTCCGGAAAGCCGCGTGGGAGGCTGACCAGAAACAGGACCCCACCATATCAGCATCCATTGCCAAAATGTATGCCACCGAAGCTGCATGGGAAGTTGCAGATGAGGCACTCCAGATTTTCGGCGGATATGGTTACACCCAGATGTTTCCCATTGAAAAACTGCTCCGGGATATCCGGCTGTACCGGATATATGAAGGCACCAGCGAAGTCCAGCGGATTATCCTGGCCGGGCATGTGCTGGGCAGTTACACCCCTGTCATGCCGCCGATCGATGAAATCCCTGTGATGCGGGACAGTGCCTCCCTGAAAAAAGGAGAAAAAGTATGGCGATGCGGGATGTGCGGCCATATTCATTACGGAAAACAGCCGCCGGACAGTTGTCCGGTCTGCCTTTTTTCCAGCAGGATATTCAAGGAAGCGCGTGTTCAGGTCAAAAAATGATCCCTCATGATCCGGGTATATTCATCCACAGTGCCGATCTCGCCACTCAGGTGATCTGCCGCGTCTGAAGCCAGAAATACTGCCACCGGCGCCACCTTTTCCGGTGCCTTGAGCAGCTTTTTCTCCCAGAGTTCTGAAAAGCGGTCAAACACTTCATTTCCCAGCCGCTCACGCCCAAAAGACCGAATAACCTCCTGCATGCCTGTATCCATCACTCCCGGATCAATGGCATTGACCTATATGTGGGCCGGAGCCAGCTCCAGACTGAGCGAGCGGGTCATCTGAATCATGCCGGCTTTTGAGACAGCATAGGCGCAAAACCGCGGAAAGGGCTGGTTACCCAGCCCGGAAACGATATTGATGATCTTTCCGCCGGGTGGATTCATATTCCGGATCATATAGGGAACAACCGCGTGTGTGCAGCGCCATGTGCCGTTAAGATTGATATCCAGCGTCTCGGTCCAGCTGTTTTCATTTTTCGGACTCACAAAGTTGGCCGGCCCGATAACGCCGGCATTGTTGACCAGAATGTCCACGCCCCCGAATGTATCAAAAGTGGTTTCGACCATCTTTGCAACCTTTTCTTCATCCCGGATATCTGCCGGGAACGCAAGCGCCTGCCCCCCATCTGCCCGGATGGCCTCTGCAGCAGCCATCACCTCTTTTGGTGTGCGGCTCACCAGAACGACAGCCGCACCTTCCGCGGCCATTGCCTGGGCCACTGCTCGTCCGAGTCCTCTGCCAGCACCTGTCACAACGGCTGTTTTATTTTTCAGTTTCACAAGTACTCCCCCTTTCACGGGTTTGGTTGCTGCCTGTCGATTTCTTATGGAAGCGTCATGTTCTTACTGGAAGAATAATGCGGCCCCGTGCTGGTTTTCAATGGGGAAAAATATGTATTTTCATATGGCCGCTGTTATGCTGCGGTTATGTCGATCCACAGATATCGGTATCCTTCAATTTCAAGATCGCTCTTTGGGCTCACCACAGCCCGGGTAAAGACATCCACAGCCTCTGTGGTCAATCCGGCAGCAATCAGCCTCTGTGCTGTGACCACCTGATTGGACTCACTGAAATTATTCAGAATCAAAAACTGCTGATCGCTGTTTTTTCGGATATACCCGAAAATATGATGGTTTCCGGCATCAATCACCTCCATGCCGCCGTTTCTGAGTGCCGGTGTCTTTTTTCGCTGCTGGAAAAGCGTCACCATCTCGTGGAAAAAACGCCATTCCAGGGTATGCTGGTCCTCCAGGTCTTCGGCTGCTTCCCACTGCTTTCTGGCCCGGTGCACCCAGCGCGTATCTGTTGCTTTTACCGGATCTGACAGATAGGTGTAATCGTTCATCGCCCCATATTCATCCCCGGCATACAACAGTGGAATTCCGCCAATACTCACTTTGATGCTGCGCAGCATGTTGATGCGGCGCACCGCAGTCTCAATGAGGATGTTGTCCTTCTCCTCCAGGGCTTTCTCAAGCCCGGCAAGCGAGGAAAGTGTGCCGGATATGCGCAGATCTCCGGTTTCCGGGTCATATTGAAACGGCACTCCTTTTGAAAAAGACCCCGGATGCCGGCCAGTATAAAATTCATTGAGAAATCTTCTGTGGTCCTGCGGGTTGATCCCAAGCTGCCAGGCATCATTGTCATCAAATGTCCATCCGATATCATCATGGCAGCGCAGGTAATTCACCCAGGTACAGCCTTCCGGTATCCGCTCCCGGTTCCGGATCGAATGGGTGAGCAGGCGGGTATCACGGGTGGCCAGCGCGTCCCAGAGCAGTGCCATTAAAAGCGGGTTGTAGGAAAGCTGGCATTCATCCTTGTGAATATACGTCAGCACATCATCAGGATGGACAATGGCCTCGGATTTGAACAGCATGGCAGGCGCGGCAATTCTGGCCACGCTGTTGAACGCCCGGATAATGGTATGGGCTTCAGGCTGGTTTTCACATGAAGTGCCGAGCCGTTTCCAGATAAAGGCAACCGCATCCAGACGGAGCACTTCCACACCTTTGTTGGCCAGAAACAGCATCTCTCCTGCCATGGCACGGAACACTGCCGGATTACTGTAATTCAAATCCCACTGGTAGCTGTTGAATGTGGTCCAGATCCAGCGCTGGGTTTTTTCATTCCAGGAAAAGCATCCCTTTCGCAGATCCGGGAAGATATCTCTGAGATGTTCCTGGAAACGGTCCACCAGCCGCCGATCCGTAAACATGAAATAATAATTCATATATTCCGGGTCTCCGGATATAGCTTTCAGCGCCCAGTGATGCTCATCCGAAGTGTGATTGAAAACAAAATCCAGTGCCAGACTGATACCATGTTCCCTGAGAACCGATACCAGTTCCTCCAGCTCCTCCATGGTGCCCAGATCCGGATTCACCGCCCTGTAGTCGCTCACGGCATAACCGCCGTCGTTGTTGCCGTGCGGCACGGCAAAAAGCGGCATCAGATGGATATAGGTCACCCCCAGTTTTTTAAAATAGGGAATATGGCGGTACAGGCCAGCCAGATTATTGCTGAACAGATCCACATAGAGTACAATCCCCACCATATCTTCAGACACAAACCACTCTGGATCTTCAATCCTTTTATCATCC
>JAABSK010000366.1 GCA_011390435.1 Desulfobacteraceae bacterium
TCAATGACTTCTCTGAAAACTTTGGTATATCTCTCATCACCTTCATCCAGACCTTCCAGCTCACCCTCATTCCGTAATTCTTCTAATAATGTCATAACATATCCCCCCGTCTCCTTGGAAATAGCCTGCACAGCTTTATGTTATTTCAGCAGGGCCAACCGGCTTGCGATGTTCCCCTTGATCTCATCATCCGTGTACCGGTGCAGGTCATAAAGTTCAAACCCGAAATCCGGGATATACCCGGCAAGATCGTCCACAGGACCTGACAGCAGCGATGTCAGTCTCATAGTGCCATCGGGCCATTCTTTCCTGGCGTGGCAGACCAGCAGCGGTATCACAATGGGCAGATAGTCCGGTGGCTTTTTATGTTGCTTGATAAACAACCGCCAGATTTTGGCCATGTATTCCAGCAGCTGGAGATGGACAAACCTGTCATAATAGCTTTTGTGTTCAAACAGCACATAGACGAATCCCTGGCTGCCGTCTGTCAGCTTCACCTTGTACAGCATGTCTGAATGATAGTCTGCCAGCTCTTTTTCAATGAAACTGTCCTTGCTGATTTCCAAGGTGGACAGGTCTATCAGCTTCAACACCTGTTCCGGAAGCCCCTGACTCAGGAAGCTGCAAGCATTTTCCCTGTCGCTGTAGGTATGCCGGAACAGCTTGTCATGTGCAGCGGCGATCTTGCTGTTATTTTTTTCGTCTGTCATGATGGAATTTTACCCGCTCTGGTTGGCTGGGTCAAGGGATATGTTTTTGGGAGATAGATATCCAGCAGGCAAAGGGTAGATGGTCCCCGGAAGCGATTGACGTTTCCTTCATTGGTTTGTTCTATCTGATGCGGCCTTATGCCATAGGGTTCCGGTCGCCGGGATGCTTGGCACAAACTGGCGCTGGCCGGAGCAATTTCTCCTGGGGGAAAGGCTTTTTATCAAAAGGCCCGGACACTTGCCTTTCAGTTCTTTTCCGGATTACAAGCGACAACTAAAAAAAATATCAAAATATAGTGATTTTTAATTTGCATGATAGGAAATTAAGTTGTTACCCTTCTTATCAGTTTGAATCATATGTCCGCCTAAGTATTTAAAATGACATTGAATCATTCAGATGATTTTTGCTTTGAGGGATTCTTAACTAAAATCACAGCAGCTGAAAAACTGCAAATGTGCTTCGCAATCAAAATTTGTCGAATCATATCTGTTGGCGGGATGCCGGCAAAAAGTTTACAGGCGGGATGCCTGTAGATTCTCTGAATGACCATACCGGTCATCACATCAAAATCCATGCGGGACGCAGGACTTTGACTTTACACTATCGGTTGGTGCGAGAGCTTTGACGCTCTTTATGTTGAACTTGAATTTTATGAGGCATTCTCATTATAATGTGCCCGATGGTTTATATGTCAAAAGCACCGCGTCAAAGTTTGCGAAAAAGGTGGATCTGCGAGGCACCAGGGGCCAAGCTGTTTTACCGCCCACTATCCACAAATCAGGGAAAGTATATGAATGGCACTATGCCGGAGAACCCTGTGAAATGCCGGATCCCGAAAAAATCCCGTTACTGCCCGAGCCATGGGTTAAAGCCCTGATTGATACGGAAAACGCTTATTTTCCAGGCCAGGAGCAAAAAACAACGGCGGTTCCAATACCTTTCACGGGCGAAATTAAATCATACGGTAGAGCTGCTCTGGAAGCTGAGGTTAATCTTGTAGCTGCAGCACCCGATGGCACCCGGAACGATGTCTTGAACAAAGCAGCGTTTGCCTTGGGGCAGTTGGTTGCTGGCGGCGAGCTGGACCAAGGCACGGTTGAATCGGAGCTTACGTCTGCGTCTGCGGCTGCTGGGCTGGATTCTAAAGAGATTACGAAAACTATCAGATCCGGCATGAACGCCGGGGCCAAATCACCCAGGGAAGCACCCGTATCAACCCTAAACCGTGACACAGGTGGCACATGTGACACTACTCAAAATGAAGCGTCACGCCAGGATCCCCCTATTGACAAGGGTTGTGACACAGGTGGCACATGTGACGCTATTTCTAAAGATAAAAAAACATTCGCATTGCCCGAGCCACAATTGGATTCTTTCCCCCCTGATATCGAGTCTGCATTATTGAACATTGCAGAAACCAAGCAATGCCCGCCTGAAGTTCCAACATCAGCTTTGCTGGCTCTTGTATCCGCCATGGTAGGCCGGGCAAGGGGTCTCACGATAAAAAAAGGATGGTCAGGTATAACTGTCCATATACAACTTTCTGGAGATATAGGTCTCAGGCGTTACCTCCTCGGGAGCATTGTCGATCAGACCCGAAACCACCTGGTCCTGCATGGATTCAGTCCCATCATACGGAACCAGCAGGCCGAACTCCGCATTGCCGATTACGCAACCAGCATCGGTCTCCATGAAATACCAGGTCAGGCGGAATATGCCGGGATCGCTCCTGGATAGCTCCTTAGCCTGCGATTCGGGCAAAAGGATCAGGTTGATAAGAATAGTGGCCTCCTTGTGGATAATCCATGCTCATCCACCCCTAATTCTGAGCCCCCTCTTTGCCCAACAAATCACTAAGAGCCTTGGCATAAGCATTTCTGGCAGTCTGCATGGCTGCCTGTTCCAGGTTCAGTTCCTGTAACTTCTTGTCCACAAACTGGTCCGAAGACATTAGAGTCCTGGGCGAAAAAACTGTTTCTGCCTTCCACCTACATTGCCCTTTTAAAAAAGTGGGCAAAAAAACAGAAAATCCGCAAAGACCGCAGCAAAGCCAAGAGGAGGCCGGGAAACATGCCGGTTATTACCCCTTTCCCGGAGAAAAAACTTGAAAACGTCAGGTCCGTTTCCTGGGTAGGTGGGTTTCATCACAGTTATTACTGGGCTAAAAAACCTGAGCCAATTCAAACGGCTATCATTGCATACTGGCAAGCGGACAGTATGGCCGGACTCGCACGTCCATAATCGATGCCATTTTATTCAAATTCCGTAATTTTCCCTGATTTTCACTTTCAGTTGGTGATCCAGTACAAAAATATGGTATATCTATTGGGGTTTAGGTTATCGTGAAATGATTAGGAAAACCTAACTTTTAAGTAAAAATCCAGGATTTGAGTTTTTTCCCAGGACGCTGTA
>JAABSK010000367.1:0-417 GCA_011390435.1 Desulfobacteraceae bacterium
TGAATACCACCGATATGAATTCCCCGGTATCCCATCTGCTTGAGCATCACCCCCAGCCGTGCAGCCCGGTCAATGGAATATGTCAGCCCCGCGTGCATATCGCTCCATTCTCTGACAACCCGGTTGTACAGATCCTCCCCGATATAGGCACCGGGAACCCGGCAGCGGTTCATCGCCCGGGCGGACCGAGGACTGAGCAGATACACCGACGCCATGACCGCCGGGTTCTCTCCCCGCTGCTTCAGATAGGTCATCAGTTCCTGAAATTTTTCCACATCATATCCCAGCTGGGTGATGAGAAACGAAGCACCTGCCATCAGCTTTTTGTCCAGTTTCCGATATTGGGCATGGGTTTCCGCCTCCGTGGTCTTAAAGGGCGAAACCGCACACCCGGTAAAAAAACCGTACGGATCGCCC
>JAABSK010000367.1:427-3113 GCA_011390435.1 Desulfobacteraceae bacterium
CTGAAGCATGGCGGTCAGGATCACGGAATCAAAATCAAATACCGGCTTACCCTGGCCTCCGAATCCCTTTCCTGAATAATCCCCGGTCAATGCCAGGATGTTTTTCATACCCATTCGGGCCAGCTGCAGTGCACGGCTTTCCATGCCCACCCGGTTCAGGTCCCGGCAGGTGAAATGCACGATCACATCCAGGCCGCATTCAAAAATTTCAGATCCCAGCACATCCGGGCTCAAGGACGGGTTGCCCCCTGGATTGTCGGTGATGGACACGGCAGAGACCCGGCCGTCGGCAAACGCATCCCGTGCTATACCCTTGAGGGTATCGGTATTTCTTCCTTTTGATTCCCTTCCGGGAACCAGCTCCAGGGTCACCACAAAATTTTTGGGGTTCAGAAGCTCATCTTTGAATATTCTGAGCATGACGTTCCTTTTTGTCCGGATCAAGGCATGCAGCCATAAAAGTGCACTATATCACATCCTTGTTTTCAAGCAAAACCCTGTTTCATGTCAATTAAAAAAAACCGGGGTTACGCTGTTGCCGGCAACGGCCCCACCCACATAAAAAGCCGGTTGAGGCATGTATCAACCGGCTGGAAAGACTGGGCAGCTGCCAGCAGCATCTATCTGCTTTATTTGTTTGACAATTTGAATTCTTTCCGTAAAATAGGCCTTTAACAAACAACATCAATGGAAGACACCCCCTTCCAACCGGACAGGAGATGAAAATGAACATTTTAACCCTGCAGGGCAGTGCACGGAAAAAAGGCAACACCGTAAAAGTTCTGGAATGGGTGGAAGAGGAACTCACTGCCCTGGGCCATGCTGTGACACGGATTTATCTTCACGGCAGAAATCTGAACGGCTGCATGGGTTGTGGCCAGTGCAAGAAAGTGCCGGATGCGGCCGGATGCGTTCAAAAAGATGATATCCCTGAAATCCTGGACCGCATGGTGCCCGCCGATCTGGTTATCTTTGCCTCTCCTCTGTATTTCTGGGGGGTCAGCGCACAGATCAAGGCCGTGATTGACCGCACCTACAGCCTGTATACAAGGTATCATGAACAGGACCACGCTTCACTGATAGAAGGCCGGCGCCAGTCGCTTCTGGTAACCGGGGCCGGTAGCTGGGACAACAACGCGGAAGCCGCGTTTACCGCTTTCAGCCGGATAAAAAGCCCCCATAAAACCATCCATCCCGGGGATCTTTTCATTGGCAACTGCACGACACCGGCGGATATGGGGGCGGCGGTCCGAAACAAAGCCGTATCGTTTGCCAGACAGATCACGGCATGAAAATGGCCGGCTGGCATAACGGATTTTGACTATTCGAGATAGGGCTTATATGACCTAAAGAGCTTATTGTAAAGGCGTTTTGAAAATGAAAGAAAAAAACAGCATGCAGATCCTGATGAGGCTGCGGCAGATTATCCAGGAAATGTCCAGGCACTCCAAACAGCTCCAGGAAAAATACAAAATCACACTTCCCCAGCTGATCTGCCTCAATGAAATTGCTGAGCACGGCCCCATTGCCATCGGCGCTTTGACACAGATTGTTTTCATAAATAATTCCACCGTCACCGGGATCATTGACCGTCTGGAAACCCGGAAACTGGTTCAGCGGGTGAGAATCAGCAAGGACCGCCGACAGGTTCATGTGGAAATCACCCAGGCCGGACTGAACTTTCTTAAAAACGCCCCCACTCCCATCCATCACCGGTTCATGGAAAAACTGGAAAAAATGGACAGCAAAGATATTTCCGTGCTCCTGTGGGGCCTTGAGCTGCTAGTGGATATGCTGGGACAGACAGACCCGGCTGACAACTCCCCGAATCCACCCAGCCACGTATTTCACCCGGAAGAAGACCTGACTGTTTCCAACGGGAATCTTTAATCCGCTTTTAATTCGGTATTTTTAAACTGTTTAATTAAACTGCAGGGTTGACATGGTCGTTCCAAAGTGGTATTTCTGTTTGCATATATTTTGAATAGAAAATATTTTATTGCATAATAACCATGAAAAAATATTTCTAGCCGCTTTATATTCGCTGCAACGCCCGGTGTTCTGCCGGTAACTCTATGTTGCATGGATATTCTCGTGTCCGGCCCGACCAGTTGCCGGTGTCCTGACGAACATAACTACGGGAGAAGAACGATTTCTGAAAAGAGCCAAAACAAAAAATAAAAAAAGGGGGAAAACAACATGTTACGAAATGTGACCACCTTTCAGCCCCGGTTGAAAGTCTTTAACAAAAAACAGGCCATGGCCATCCATGATGCTGCCTTGAAAATTCTTGCCACGACCGGGTTCCGCATGGAACATGATCAGGTCCTGGAAATGCTTCTGGACCATGGATGCACCCTGGATAAAGACAACCGGGTGACCATGCCCGAAGCCCTGGTGGACAATGCGGTCATGTCCGCCCCGAAAAAATTTGACATTTACGATCAGTCCGGTAACCTGGCCATGCCCCTTGAAGGGGAGAATTTTTTCTTCGGCACCGGATCTGACACCATTTTTACCATTGATCTTGAAACTGGAGAAAGACGGCGGCCGGTGCTCTCGGATACCGGTAACTTTGCCCGGCTGGTGGATGCCCTGCCCAACATGGATTTTTCCATGTCCATGGGAAATCCTGAAGATGTGGACATTGAGGAAATTTATGTGCGGGTGTTTGAAGAAATGGTCC
>JAABSK010000368.1 GCA_011390435.1 Desulfobacteraceae bacterium
CAGGCCATCTTGTTTCCTGGCTGACAGCCGGCGGGTTTTTCACTCTTCTGGCAGTCACCCTTATTCTGGGATCAGGTATGCTTCAGGAACATCTGATAACATCGATGGCAACCGTGCATCGCCAGGCAGATGCGCTGTCCCAGTCAAATGAAAAACTGTCAAAAGAGATGCAGCAGCGATCAGCAGTTGAAGAGAAACTCAAACAAAGCGAGCTTCAGTTCAGAACATTGTTTGAAGTCGCACCGGATGCCATGTATTTGAACGACCGGGAAGGGACTTTCATCGACGGCAACCTTGCCGCAGAAACCCTGATGGGAATATCCCGGGAAGCGTTCACCGGAAAAAATTTTCTCGATCTGGGCATCCTGCCACCGGATGAAATCCCAATCGCCCTGGATCTTTTACAAAAAAACAGTCAGGGTCAGATGACAGGACCTGACGAAATCGCCCTGATTGCTAAAAATGGCAAAAAAGTGGTTGTGGAAATCCGCACCTGTCCGTTTCAGATGAATGGCAGGCCGTTAATCCTGGGAATCGCCAGGGATATCTCAGAACGAAAACGTCTTCAAGTCCAGCTCAACCAAGCGCAGAAAATGGAATCTGTGGGCCGCCTGGCCGGTGGCGTGGCCCATGATTTCAACAACATGCTGGGAGTAATCCTGGGGCGGACGGAGATGGCGTTGTCGCAGATAAACGAGAATCATGGTATTTATTTCGACCTGAAAGAAGTTCAAACTGCCGCACAACGGTCAGCGGATATCACAAAGCAGCTGCTGGCCTTTGCCAGAAAAGAGATCATCTCTCCCAGGCAGCTGGAGTTGAATGATACGGTTGAGAGCATGCTCAACATGCTGCGTCGGCTCATCGGCGAAGACATCGACCTGGTCTGGAAGCCATCTGCGGATCTGTGGCCTGTCAAAATGGATCCCTCCCAGATCGACCAGATTCTTGCCAATCTGTGTATCAATGCCAGGGATGCCATCGCCGGTGTGGGCAAACTCACCATTGAAACCGGAAAGAAATCATTTGATGCGGAATACTGCAATGAAAACCTGGGCTTTATCCCTGGTGATTTTGTGCGGCTGGCAGTCAGTGACAACGGCTGCGGCATGGACAAGAATACGCTGGAGAATCTGTTCGAACCGTTTTTCACCACCAAAGAGATGGGCAAAGGCACCGGCCTGGGACTTGCCACCGTGTATGGCATTGTCAAACAGAACAACGGTTTCATCAATGTGTACAGCGAACCCGGCCTGGGGTCGACATTTAGAATTTATCTGCCCCGGTGTGATGCTGATGAAGATACTGACACAGCCGTTCCTGAAAAGAAGGCAGCTGCCGGAGGGACAGAAACCATCCTGCTGGTAGAGGATGAACCCGCCATTCTCAAAATGACCCGGACCATGCTGGAACAAAAAGGTTATTCAGTGATATCCGCAGCCACGCCAGCAGCGGCCATGGAACAGGCAAAAAACCATTCCAGCGCGATTGACCTTCTGATTACCGATGTGGTCATGCCGGAGATGAACGGACGGGATCTGGCTGGAAAGATTTCTGATCTTTATCCGGACATCCGGCTTTTGTTCATGTCCGGCTATACTGCCAACGTCATTGCGCATCAGGGTGTTCTGGACGAAGGCCTGGCATTTATCCAGAAGCCCTTTTCAATGGCGGATCTCACTCAAAAGGTGCGGGATGTTCTGGATGCGGCACTGGAAAATCCAGGGGGTGAATGATTTTTTAATTTCAATCCAGTTCAAAACCGGCTATTGTCAAAGTGTCGAAAAACAAGAGGCCTCCGATGACAAAAAAACCCACATATGAAGAACTGGAAAGACGGGTTCAGAAACTGGAAAAAACAGAGTCTGAACTCAAATATTCCCAGCAGGCATTACAGGAAAGTGAAGGCTTGTTCAAATTGCTTTATGAAAAAGCCCCTCTCGGATATCAATCCCTGGATGAAAATGGCCATTTCATTGTTGTCAACCAGACCTGGCTTGATACCCTTGGGTATACCAAAGCAGAAGTTGTTGGCAGATCCTTTGCTGATTTTCTGCATCCTGACTGGCAGGATCATTTCAGAGAAAATTTTCCACGGTTTAAATCCATCGGTGAAATTCTGGGGGTCGAGTTTGAAATGGTCAAAAAAAACAAAGACCTCATTCTGGTTTCGTTTACCGGAAAAATAAGCAGGGACCAAAAAGGAGATTTTCAGCAGACGCACTGTATTTTTCATGACATCACCGGACAACGGATGATGGAAGAAGCCCTGCGGGAAAAATCCCAGTTTCTGCATAACATTATTAACACCACCTCTGACCTTGTTTCCGTGACCGACATGGACGGCAACTTCAAATTCATCGGTTCTTCCTACTCAATTCTGGGATATGATCCAGCGTCACTTGTCGGCAGAAACGTCATGGAACTTGTCCACCCTGATGATTACCAGAAAATCGCCACTGCTTTTGCAGATTTTCTTACCAACAGAGAAGATGGACAAAAGATCGAGTACAGGTATCGCAGGAAAGATGGGGACGATCTCTGGCTCGAGACTGTCGGGAAGTTCATTCTTGATGATGCCGGCAACCCAAAGGAAATCCTGTTCACATCAAGAGATTTTACAGCACGAAAACGAGCCGAAGGAGAATTGAAGCGGATTGAATGGATGCTGTCCAGAACGCCGGTCCCGAACATTGACGGTCTGGCAGAAAACCATGACCAGGGATATGGCGACCTGACCGAATTGAATCGGAATGGCATTATCCTGAAAGCCATCGGCCACAAACGTCTGCAAACTTTTGCCAACGACTACCTGGAATTGCTCGGGACTTCCTCCGCGATCTACGAGATCAACGGCGACTATGCCTTTGGGATTTTTGCTTCAGGCTGGTGCCGGATGATGGACAGTGCCTCGCGTAAACTTTGCAACACCCCGGACAATGTTGAAGCGCTCAACTCCGGTCAATGGCTGTGCCATGAATCCTGCTGGACAGACTGCTCCAGAGAGGCGATCACCAGGCGCATGCAGGTGGACATCGAATGCCGCGGCGGCCTTCGATTGTACGCAGTGCCCATTTTTGCCGGCGAGAATGTCATCGGGGT
>JAABSK010000369.1 GCA_011390435.1 Desulfobacteraceae bacterium
GTGGCGCTTGATCTTACAGCCACAGGAACAGCAGGAACATGGCATTTTTTGGAAAGTCTTCTGTAAAATTCACCCATATAATCCTGGAGATCCTCATTTACCGGTGTGTTTTCAATAAGCACCCGGATTTTTTTACTGGCTGTTTCTCCAGAGTCCATATCACCGGGTCTGATATCTTCCAGAATTGTAAAGATTTCCTTTTTAATCCTGCCTTGTTCAAGAAATTGGTCATAGGCTTTGGTGGTTACGGCAAAGCCTGGGGGAACAGGGATATCAGCATTCAGCAATTCACCCAGGCTTGCATTTTTGCCGCCGACAAGGGGGACAGATGCCATGTTGCATTCTTCAAACCAGAGGACATAGTCATGTCTTTTTTCCATGGTATCAGACTACCTTTCGATATAAATTCTACCGGTGTCGCCGTTCAATTTGATTTTCATGCCTGACTTGATAATGGTTGTTGCCTGGCCTGTTCCCACAACCGCCGGCATGCCGTATTCCCGACAGACAATAGCCGCATGGCACATGATGCCGCCAACATCGGTAATAACCCCTTTGATTTTCTGAAATACCGGTGCCCAGGAGGGTGATGTCGTCGGTGCCACCAGTATTTCGCCTTCCTTGAGTTGACCGATATCCTCAACCGACCGGCATACCCGGGCAATGCCTTCAACCACACCTGGTGAGCCTGCAAACCCCTCTAACTCATTCACCTTGTCCGGATCTCCGATTTCTTTTAATTTTGCCCATGCAGTCATGCTCTCATTGGTAACCCCCCAGAGTACAATGGTGAACGGTTCTGCAATAACCTCGGGCGGGGTGCCCACGGCCGGGACGGGCGGATGTTCTTTGAATTTCTGGTATACCCCTTTTCTCCATGCGATCTCTTCGGGCCAGTGCAGCGGGCCAAATCCCTTGGTTCCTGTTGCCCAGGCAGTGACCAGATCCCATAATGCTTCTTTGATTTCACTGCGGGACAACATCCAGATATCTTCCGGGCCTTGAATAAAGTTGTGGTCTGCCATGATAGCTGCAATTTCCCGCATCTTGTTCCAGAATACAGAATGAAACCAGTGTTCTACATAGAACATATGGTTCTCAACGTAAGGAAACACCAGCTCGGCTGTGCCATGAAGCTGATCAAAGGTCTGCCTGTCTTCATCGGTTTTCAAAAATTCTCTGTATTCCTGAACAAGCCTTTTGCGCTCTTCTTTGATTTCATCCACAGGCCTGTCAATATTATGGCCCCCGATTAATTTTTCCATATATATTCTGATGGAACTCATGGGAATATTCAGGTTGTCATTCCATGAAATGTCCTGGTGGTACCAGCCCGTGCCGGTTGAAATGTTAAACCACGGGTATTTGGCGTTTTCCCAGGCACCCACCCATTTTTTGCCGTTTTCAGACAGTTTAAGTGCCGCAATTACATCATTAATGTCTTTGGTATCGTCTCCAATCTGTGGCACAAGATCAAATTCAATTGCCAGTTTTGCCAGTTTTTTCAGTTCATCGTCGGGTCTGTATAAAATAACATCAATGCCTGCCACCATCTGGGTAATTTTCTGTAACGGTATATCAGGAAAGGCTTTGGTACAGAAATCAACAAAGGTGACATAGGATGCATATCCCAGATTCAAAAATTCAAAATGATATTGCCAGCAGCGTATTCCCAGATCGATCAATTTGTCGTACTTTTTGAGCAGTTCATACCCAGATGATGTGCCTATACCGTTTTTAACCACAGAAATATCTTCCATGGCGGGTAAGGGAAGGATTTCAAGATTTTCAATATCTGAAATTATCCCCTTCATCTTTTTTTCCCACTGGTCATGGAGCCTGTCCCAGTTTTCATAATAGTATCCGGCTCTTTCCATAAACAAAGGGATTCTTTTCTGCACCTCTTCCGGGTCTGTTACCGGAACAGGAGAAATATAAACATTCCCGTTGATGATCCGGTGGTCAACCCCATACACCGGCGGAATCATGAAAATGCGGGTATTGAATTGTGATAATGCCAGAAACCATGCCTCATCCCAGATAATGTCAAAGGGATACAGGGGCTCGGGATAATGCAGTGCATCATTGAACCAGAACATGCCATTCTCATAGGCCTCTCTTTCCTTATCCTTTGTCGTAAAAAAATAGTGGTACGGGTACATTCTTTCCCAGCCTTCTGTTCCGGGGATTGCTTCTATCTCGTGGGGATTGGGAAAACTTTTGTCAGCCATTTCAGCCTCCTTGAAAATTACGTTAGGTGCAGATTAAACCAAAAAAATGACTCCGACCTATACTTGCAGGGAATAGAGCATGCAGAATGAGATAGAAGCCATCGATAAAGAAACCAGACCAAATTTCTTTTCATTCAGGCAGCAAGTATAGGAGGAGTAATAATTCTTGACAAAAAAACTGTCAATTCATATAAAATTATGGCTATTATAAGAATTTCTTATATTTTTTGTTTTTGCAGCCTTCCTGTGAAAAAGGATATTGCCTTATGGTAAATTTAAACCAGCTACGGGCTTTTTATTATGTAGCAAAACACGCAAGCTATACTGTTGCCGCCCAAAAACTTTTTATTTCCCAGCCTGCTGTAACCGCCCAGATCAAATTATTTGAAAATTTTTATGATGCGAAATTGTTCCACCGCAAGGGAAGATCTCTTTTTTTGTCCCATATCGGTAAACTGCTGTTTGAAAAGGCTGAAGAAATTTTTGCTCTGGAAAATGATGTTGAGACGATACTGACCCAGCGCAAAGAATTGAACCAGGGTCTTCTGGAGATAGGTTGTACCAAGGCTTATGCCAAACATATAATGCCATCCATTATTTCGGTATTTCACAGGACCTACCCCAATATCAGAATCATTCTGGAAGAGGGCAGCTCCATGGCAATGATCAACAGTCTCAAAGAGTACAAAAATGAAATCATAGTTGTGGCCCAAATGGACATAAAAGATTCCCGCATCCAGTTTGTTCCTTTCAGCCAGGAGGAAATTGTTGTGATAATGGCTGTAAATCATCCGCTTTCCATGAAAAAAGAGATCACATTCCATGATATTGAAAAAGAACCTATCATTTTAAAAGGAATCGGATC
>JAABSK010000370.1 GCA_011390435.1 Desulfobacteraceae bacterium
GGGTAATGATTATTTTTGTTCCTTTGTGGAGTCTGGAATGAATGGTAATATCACCCTGGTGCTGGGTGATATATTTTTTGACATTAGCCATTCCATAGCCGGTTCCTTTAATCCCGGGTTGATATAATCCCTTTTTGTCTTTGCTGCCCTTGAGGGTAAAGGCGGGTGTAAAAATCTTTCCGAGAGATTCATCAGGAATGCCGCATCCGTTATCTTCAATTTCCAAAATCATCCGTCCGTCTTTATACCCGGTCCCTATAATGATTTCCGGGTGGGGGGTAAGGCTTACAGCGTGGATGGAATTCTGGATCAGGTTGACAACCGAATGCTCTATCATGCCCGGATCTGCCAGGATTTCAGGAATATCCGGTGCGTATCTGCGGACGACATGAATTTCTTCCAGATCTCTTTTGAGCAGATCAAGAACCAGTTCGATTTTCATCTCTATCCTGAAGAATTCCCGCCGGGGCTCCTGATCTCTGGCAAAAGCCACCAGATTTTTGGTCAGGTTTCTTCCCCGGAGGGTCTGCTCAAAAATCAGCCCCAGTGTTTTTTTTATTTTTGGGTCCGGACAGTCCATGAGGGCCAGCTCTGAATTGCCCATGATCGCACCCAGGACATTGTTAAAATCATGGGCCATTTTTCCGGCGATCTGTCCAACCAGGGCAAGTTTTTCAGTTTCGGCCGCCGTGGAAATCGCTTCAAGTTTTTCATCCTGGGCCCTTTTCAGTTCGGTGATATCCTCAAAAATAAGGATCCCGGCAGAAATAATGCCGTCTGTGTTACAAACAGGGCCTGCATTGGATGAAATCCATTTCTCCAGTCCGCTGGCATCGCGGATGATCAATTCTTCATTCTGGACTGTCTCTCCTTTGATCATCGCCCGGGAAAGCGGCAGGTCTTTTTGGGGGTATAAACGCCCGTCCGGTCGAAAAATCTGCCGGTTCATTTCATGATCATGGTCCGGCTTCCGGGTTTTGGGATGAAACAGGCGGGTATCACCAAGGATGCGGGATGCCGCAGGATTGGCCCAGCTGAGCCCTGCATCTTTTATTTCAGAGATGATGATCCCGGCCGGGGAATGTTCCAGTGCGGTTTCCAGCATGGCGCCGATATGTTCTTTCTCCGCTGTCCTTTTTCGGACCAAGTCATCCAGATTCTCAATCTGATCCCGGACTTTCCGACTCAATTCCCATTTCCGGGTCAGCGCGTGGGCCATTTGAAGGACTTCCACGTTATCAAAGGGTTTTTTGAGAATCAGCAGGTTATCTGTTTCCCCCAGGATACGACAGATTTCCGGCCAGGAATAGTCTGCATATGCCGTACAGAGGACAACCTGTAAATCCGGGCATTCTTTCCAGAGTCGACTGATGGTTTCGATACCATCCCATCCCGGCGGCATGCGGACGTCCACAAATGCCAGGGCATAGGGCCGGCCCTCAGCCCGGGCTTTTTGAACCCGGTCAAGACCTTCTTTGCCCTGGAAAGCAGAATCCAGTTCGAAGTTGACAGATGTCATGGCCTGGACCGGATCACCAAAAAGGGTGGATTCCATGTCCAGGAAATGGTCATCCAATGCCCGGGGTTTTATTAGTATTTTTCGGAAATCCTCGTGAATGGAGGCATTATCATCAATGACCAGTATTCGTTTGGTCGCAATGTTTTTATTGGACATTCGGTAATTTCTCCTGGTAAACCGGCAGCTCAAGGGTAAATGTCGCACCCCGCCCGGGGCCGTCACTGTAGACGGTCAAGCTCCCGCCAAGGGTTTTGGCGGCGATGGCCCCGCTGTGAAGACCAAAGCCGTGTCCTGTCTTGCGCGTCGTAAATCCATGTTGGAAAATCCGGGTGAGATTTTCAGGGGTAATGCCCATACCGTTATCCGAGACCTGCATACGCAAAAACTGATCACTGGTGGAAAAAATCCGCAATGTGATGATTTTCTCCTGTCCGGTTCCCTCACAGGCATATTTGGCATTGGCGATCAGGTTCAGCAGGATCTGGATGACTTTGTGTCTGTCCGCGGTAATCAGCGGCACCTCACTATACCGGCGGTGGATGGTAATGTCATGCCGGGCCAGTCCAGCAGCATTGAACGTCAGGCTGTCTTCCATCAGCTGCTCCGGGGCAATGGTTTCAAGGACCCCTGATACGCGACCGTAAGTCTGCTGCATGGTGACAATTTCCTTGATGTGATCGATCCGCTGTTGTAATGATTCGGTTTCCTTTAAAATCAGTTGCTGTTCTTCAGCCAGGACAGCGGACAGGGATGCCAGGTATGATGGTATCCGGCATCCTTTGGGATCCTGGGTAAGGAACCGGGCCAGGTCGTCTCCGGATCGGGCGATCAACCCGGCAACCCTGGCCACATTGCCGGTGCGGGATTCACGAACCTGATTCAGGATCAGATTGCAGGAGACATTGACACTGTTGAGCACATTACCCACATTGTGCAGTACCCCGGTAGCCACTTCAGCCATGCCTGCCGCCCTTGACATTTCGACAATGGAACTCTGGGCTGCGGCCAGTTTGGTCAGGGCCTGTTCCTTGGCAATAAACTGGTCCTGCAATTCACGGGTCCGCTCCTTCACCCGTTGTTCCAGGGTCTGCTTCGCTTCCAGCAATGCATCCCGGACCCGCTGGCGGGCGATACTGGCACCGAGAATATCCGCACCGGCGCTGAGACTGTCTCTTTCAGCATCGCTCCAGACCCGATCCCGGACCCGGTCTTCCAATAGCATGAGCCCCCACCAGGTTTTATCCACAAAAACCGGGATCGCAATAATGGAGCGAACATCCCCTGATTCAAAAAAAGAACGGATATCCGGGCTCATCCCTGAGACCGGACCACTGATGATTTGATTCTGAGAAAACGACTCTTTCCAGGGGTCTCCATACGGCAAATTCGGGCTGTCCGGATCGAGTATCCGGGAAGGAAGCCCTTTTGCCGTCCATTGGTATTCCGGGTATCCATATAAGCGCCCGGCATCATTCACCTGATTCAGAAAAATCGTTACCCGGCCGACATCTGCTGACTGGCCGATTTTAGCCAGAACCGGATCAATCGTATCCTGCCATTGCAAGCTCCGCAT
>JAABSK010000371.1 GCA_011390435.1 Desulfobacteraceae bacterium
CCTGCGGATCTTGTCATCTTTTTTTTGAGAGAACAAGATCAGCTGCATTTGGTTTCACAAAAATATAAAGATCCTCGGTTTCGCCACAGGCAGGAAGTTACACACAAAGTTGGGCAGTGCCTTTGCGGCATGGCAGTCACAGACAAACAACCCGTTTATGCCTCCAACATCCACACAGACATCAGGTGCACCTGGAAAGAATGCAAAAAAGCTGGTCTGACTTCTTTTGCCGCACTGCCTTTATTTATTGATGGTGCGGTTATCGGTACACTGGGACTCGCTTCAGCCCGTGAATATAATTTTATCAAACACTCCACCCTCCTTGAAACAACAGCAAATCAGATCGCTGTGGGACTTCAGAACGCATTGTATTACAAGCGGATTCAGGAGCATTCGAAAGAGATGATGCTGGAGATCCAGGAAAAAAATCGGGTGAAACAGATTCTGGACGAATCCATCAATTTTACTGAAGCGGTTCTGGACAGCATCCCCGATGTGATAGGAGTCCAGGACAAAAATCACCGGATCATACGATACAATACAGCAGGATATACATTTCTTGGACGAACCCCTGAAAATACCATCGGCAGAAAATGTTATGAACTGATTGGCCGGGTGTCACCGTGCCGAATTTGTGCCACTGCGGATGTTTACAAAACAAAAAAACCGGCGCAGGTGCAAAAATATGTCTCAGACATTGATAAATGGCTTGATGTCAGGGCATATCCCGTGCTTGACGAAAACAATGAGATTGAACAGGTGGTTGAACATTTGCGTGATATCAGCAAAGAAAAGCAGGCTGAAATACAATTAAGAGAATCCCATGAAAGACTGATAGCTGTTTTGAACAGTATTGATGCCACCATCTATGTGGCGGATATGGATACCCGCGAAATCATTTTCATGAACAAACACATGATAGAAAGTTTTGGAAAAGATAGCACCGGTGACATCTGCTGGAGGGCATTCAGAAATGCATCCGGTCCATGCCCGCACTGCACGAACGATAAACTGATCGACGAAAACCAAAATCCCACCGGTGTCTGTGTTTGGCAGGAGCACAATCCCATCACCGGTAAATACTACGTCAACCATGACAGGGCCATAAAATGGACTGACGGCCGTATAGTAAAACTGCAGATGGCAACCGATATTTCGGATCACAAAAAAATGGAAGAACAGCTTCGTCAGGCCCAGAAGATGGAAGCGGTTGGAACACTTGCCGGCGGGGTTGCCCATGATTTCAACAATATGCTGAGCGTTATTTCTGGCCACGCAGAACTGGCCCTGAAAAAAGCAAATCCGGAAGACAATCTATACAGGGATCTTATGCAGATCCTTAGTGCAGCAAACCGTTCTGCTGATATTATCCGGCAGTTAATGGCATTTGCCAGAAAGCAGACCATCTCCCCCAAAGTGCTTGATCTCAACGATACTGTGGAAAAAATGATCAAAATGCTGGGCCGCCTCATCGGTGAAGACATTGCCCTTCTTTGGGAACCTGCCAATGATGTGTGTGCTGTGAAAATGGACCCCTCCCAGATAGATCAGATCCTGGCAAACCTATGCGTGAATGCCAGGGATGCCATTTCAGAAGTGGGCAAAATCACCATAGAAACCGGAATAACCATCTTTGACCAGACATATTGTGATACCCATGCCGGATTTGTCCCCGGAGAATTTATTCTGCTGGCAGTCAGTGACAATGGAAGCGGCATGGACCAAAATACACAAAAAAACCTATTTGAACCTTTCTTTACCACCAAAAAACCAGGAAAAGGCACCGGACTTGGACTGGCCACTGTTTACGGCATTGTCAAACAGAACAGGGGCTTCATAAATGTCTACAGTGAGCCCGGCTTGGGAAGCACCTTCAGAATTTATCTGCCACGGCATACAGATATGCACGGCAGGATAACGGAAGAACCTGTTTTTCCCATACCATTGGGCAAAAAAGAAACCATCCTCATCGTGGAAGATGAAGCCACGATTCTGGAAATGCTCGAATCCATGCTGGAAAGTCTGGATTACACCCCAATTTCTGCGGATACCCCCGCACAGGCAATACAGCTTGCCAGAACAAATACAGACCAAATTCATCTGCTTATTACCGATGTGGTCATGCCGGAAATGAACGGCAGGCATCTGGCTGAAAAGATCACAGATATTTGTCCGCAACTCAAGATTGTTTTTATGTCCGGGTATACTGCCAACGTCATTGCCCATCAGGGTGTTCTTGATGAAGACGTGCATTTCCTTCAAAAACCATTTTCCATGGAAGACCTTGCCAAAAAAATACGAAAAGTCCTGGACGAATAAATGGCTGCACCAAATTCAAGAAAAATTGTCTTTAAAAGAAAAGAAAAATATGGGAAAATAACTTTTTTAACAGCATGGATAGGCTGTCCCAGACATTTGGGGGCAGCCACTTAAGAGGATTTTTCCATGAGTGAACAACGGTTACGGAAGCTATTCGAAAAACGGGTTCCGGGAATGTTTTATATCATATTCATCTTTGCCGTGGTTGAATTTGGAATTCTGATGATCTGTGTGGTTTCAGCCTCAAACCAGACCCTTGTCAGGGTGTATGATCCAGACAGCACAATTGTGTATGAAGATATCTACAGTGTCAGTGCTTTGACTGAATTCAAGCAGGTATATGGTATAAGGAATTTCAAAGATGAGGGATTTGTGGTCACGCGAGTGCTGGTTGACAACAAATTTCCCACCAGGACCTGGATCGCTTTATCCATATGCATTCCCCTATCATTGATCATGTTTGTTGTTTTTGTGGTCAGGGTATATGAGGATATATTTCATCTAAAAAAAAAACTGCCGGAAACAGAACCAAAAGACAGCCTGGAGTTCGGATTTGAAGAAACCAGATTTGAAAAACTTTTTTCTACTTTGGGACGTTTGAACATCTATTCATTGGGGGCTACCGTAATTGTGGCAGCATTTCTTTACTGGATGGTACCAGACCTGTTAGTATATATCGGTAAAATCAGCTATCAGACCATTTCCGAACTCAAATGGGTTCTTTTGTGCCTGGTCCTGCTTGGGGGTGCTTATTTCATGTTCAAAACGTT
>JAABSK010000372.1 GCA_011390435.1 Desulfobacteraceae bacterium
CTTCATTTAACAGCCATAAACTGTTGTCAGGCACTTTCACAGACAGACAGTTTCAGACCGGTCTTCACGCCGGAGAAACCATCCGTATTTCCATTCCTTCGGTTGATCCGTCAAACCTGGGCTCAGGTGAAACAGCAACACTGTCCGCAATTGATGTTACAACCACGGAAGGCGCTCAGAATGCTGTGACAATTGCTGATAAGGCACTGGAACAGATCTCTGCCATCCGCTCATCCATTGGATCTGCACAGAACCAGCTTTCATCAACCATTTCCAACCTGACAACGACCCGGATAAATTTTCAGTCTTCAGCATCTGCGATGATGGATATTGACCTGGCTGAAGAATCCATGGACATGTCAAAATTCGACCTGCTTTCCAAAACCCGTATGTTTGCCGCAGCACAGGCCAATGCTTCCCACAAGAATGTGGTGGCACTGTTTTCCCAAAAATAAAAAATCCCGAGAGCCGAAACTCTCGGGATATTGTTGATTGAGTTGGCTCCCCAGCACGGACTTGAACCGCGGACCCATTGGTTAACAGCCAATTGCTCTGCCAACTGAGCTACTGGGGAGCAGCGTCTCCATAGAAGACGGACAAGGTATATATCACCCCCTTTTTTTTGTCAAGGAAAAACAATAAAAAATTTGACAATGAATCGCTTCGGGTTTATTGTTTAGACAGTTTCACAGAACATTATTCCAAGGAGGTCTCATGGAAATTAACAACTCAAACGGGCCCAATGCATATATGCAGGTTCCCCATACCACTCCTTTGACAAGCACTGAGCAGATCCAGAACCAAAACCGCGAAGCTGCCAGATCTGATCAGGAATCACAAGCAACTGCCACACAGGCCTACGAGGTCTCCATTACCCAGGAAGCACAGGACCGCCTCGCAGCCGACCAGGCAGCGCAAAACAATTTACAAGCTATGCCCCAGGCTGAGCAGGCTGATGCTGATGCTGGCCGATCGACACAAAACCCGGGGGAAAATCTGATGATTAACATTGTTGCCTGATAAAAACACACTGCCAAGGACCCTGAATGATCACTGAAAATGGTATTGTCACTGCTGCTGACACACACACCGCCTGGATAAAAACAATCCGGTCAGGCGCATGTGAATCCTGCTCCTCAAGAGAAAGTTGCGGCACGCCCCACGGACAGAAAGAGCTGGTTGTCTCAGTTGATAACACCCTGAATGTTGGAATCGGAGATCAGGTGGTGATCGGTCTTGAAACAAAGCCCATGCTGTACCTGACCTTTTTGCTATATGTCTTCCCGATCCTGATGATGATTGTGGGGGCGCTGATCGGAGACAGCACTGCTGTATTTTTTGATATCAGCGCCTCCACCGGTGCCATGATCGGTGGATTCATCTTTTTTGGACTCTCCTATTTTTTCCTGCGCATTAAAAACAAAACGCTGTCAAAAAGCCGCGATTACAAACCCTTCCTTATCCGCAAACAAGCCCTTGGAATTCAAAAGGGCTGCACCCTGCCTTAAAAAATTTTTCTTGCCAAGATAGATACAATATAATATATACGCTTGCTAGTTGTGGGTTTGTCGCCTAAACTCCAAACCCTTTAATCAGAGAGAGAGACGTATTATGACATCACAACGAGACCTAAAAGTAGCTATAATCATCTTGATCGTTTGCCTGATCAGCGGAATTGTATGCTATGCCGCGTTTACCCCCCCTGCACCAGACGAACCGCTGCGCATCATGTTTCAGAACAAAGGCGGTAAAGTGCTTTTCACCCATTCAGTGCATGTGGACAATTACACCGGTGATTGTCTGGACTGCCATCATAACCTTGACGATGATGAAACCTACAACTGCAGTGACTGCCACGAAGAAACGGGTGATGATTACATGCTGTCCAGAGCTGATGCATTTCATGATCAGTGCAAGGGATGCCATGAAGATTATGGCGCAGGTCCGATCGAATGTAATTCGTGTCATTCACCATAATCTTCTATGGTCAGCATTCCATAGGCAGTGGATGATCTAAGCTTTTTACAAAACAAGGACTTATTATGATTAAAAGATCTTTTTTTATGTTAACCCCTCCCAGGCTCAACTACGATCTTTTGGAAGCCAACCCCAGAGAGCCGGAATCCATACCTGTACCGACCCACCTGACACTGCTGGTGAACCAGCCCCTTGACAGTGAAAAATCACTTCTGATTCAGAAGGGAAATGCTGTCAAAAAAGGGGAAAAACTGTGCCTGTACACGGACAGTGAGGAATACGCAATTTCTCCTGTATCCGGCACCATCAATGATATTGATGTGTATCTGGATCACTTTGGGAACCAGGCCACCAGCATTGTCATTGAAACTGCAAAAACTCAGGCCGGTATCATAGCAGACCCCTGTGAGCTAACAGAGGAGATCGGTTCAGCAGATGCCTGCCTCAGAACACTGCCGGGTGCTCCGCCACTCAAGACGCTTGCCCGGAAAGATGCGAAAATAAACACCATCGTTATCACCTGCACCGATGGGGATCTGCTGTCCACTACAAACCAATTTCTTGCCCTGCGGCATACAGAAGATATCAAAGCTGGCGCGCTGCTGCTCAAAAAACTTGCCGGTGCGACCAAAGTGTGCATCACCGTTCCGGATCAGCTTGACATCAAAGGGAGTTTCGATGGTATGCAGGTTTTTAAAATCAGTTCCCCATACCCGGGACATCTGCCGGCCATGATCTTGAAAAACCATTTAAACATGGAACTGCCTGCAGGAAAAAAACCTGAAGACCTTGGTGTATGCTTTGTTTCAGCAGAGGCTGCAGCTGCCATGGCAAATGCCTATCAGACCCGGACACCTGATTTTGAAAAAATCGTAACGATTATCGGCAAACAAGGCAGTCGGTATCGGGTAAAAGCCACCATTGGAACCCCGCTGCAAAAAATATTTGATGTGCTCAATATCCATGTCAATGATCAGGACAGAATTGTCATCAATGGTCCGATGCAGGGGGTAACAACCTACACCCTGTTCCACCCGGTCCAGCCGGATATGGACACGGTGATCGTCCAGGATCGGGACACCATCGCCGAGGT
>JAABSK010000373.1 GCA_011390435.1 Desulfobacteraceae bacterium
ACAGGCGGGTCTTGCCTGGCAGGCGCTTGAAAACCTGCAGCCAGATCCTGACAATGAAATGCTGCGCCGCTGCCACACCCTTTTCACCCAGGCTTCACAAATTGCCCAAAAGCTCGGTGACCACCGCACCGCATCCTACGCCCTCGGCTATACAGGCAGGTTGCATGAAGATGCGCACCAATATGCGGATGCGCTGACAATGACCCGGAAGGCCGTGCTGTCAGCACAACAGGTGTATGCGCCTGAATCCCTTTACAGATGGCAGTGGCAGACAGGACGTATCCTCAAACAGATGAACAACACGCCTGAAGCGGTTGATGCATATCGGCGGGCGATGTATACCCTGCAGTCCATCCGTTATGAAATTGACAATTGCTACGATATTCAGCAGGCTGCCTTCAGAAAAATTGTCGGATCTGTCTGTTTTGAACTGGTTGACTTACTCCTTGAGCAAAGCAGCTCTATGAAAGATCAGCAGGCACGTGAATCGCTCCTGCTTGAAGCCCGGGAGGTTGTTGAACTGCTGCGGGTGTATGAACTCAGAGAATATTTCAAGGATGATTGTGTGGATGCCGGCGGGTTCCAGCAGGTTGAACTTGAAGATATTTCCAAAAACACCGTCGTGATTTATCCCATCATGCTTGAGAACCGCATGGAACTGGTGGTGAGTTTTCCATCAGGCATGCAGCAGTTTACGGTTCATGAACGACAGGAAACAGTGACCAGAGAAATCAGAGAGTTTCGCAGAAAACTGGAAAAACTCACCACCTGGGAGTTTCTTCCCCATGCCCGGAAACTATATGATTATCTGATACGCCCCCTGGAAAAGGAGCTTTCCGCTTTTACACCTGACACCCTTGTTTTTGTACCGCCGGGCCCGCTGCGAACCGTTCCCATGGCGGCACTTCATGACGGCAGCCGGTTTCTTGTCCAGAAATATGCCAGTGCTGTTACAGTAGGGCTGAATCTCGTTGATCCCACCCCCATAAAAAGAGAAGACCTGAAAATCCTTGCCGCCGGCATTACCCGGGCATCCCAGGGGTTTCCACCGCTGCCGGAAGTCGTCTCCGAACTTCAGAATATCAGCAGGCTTTTTTCAAGCAAACTGCTGCTGGATCAGGATTTCCTGATTTCCAATATGGAACAGGATTTGAAAAAAGATGAATTCAACATCCTGCACATTGCCTCTCACGGCCAGTTCCAGGGGGATGCAGACCGCACCTTTATCCTGGCATTTGACGAAAAACTGACCATGGAGACACTGGACAAGTATGCCGGGTTTCTGCAGTTTCGCAACACCCCTCTGGATCTGCTGGCATTGAGCGCCTGTGAAAGTGCTGCCGGTGACGACCTGGCGGCCCTGGGCATGGCAGGTATGGCTGTAAAAGCCGGGGCAAGAAGTGCGCTGGCCACCCTGTGGTTCATCAATGATATGGCATCTTCTCTTATGATCAAGCAATTTTATCTGCAGATCAAAAACCCATCGGTTTCGAGGGCTGTGGCGCTTCAGCGTGCCCAGCTAAGCCTGCTGGAGGATTCAAGATATGAGCACCCGGGATACTGGTCTCCCTTTTTGCTCATCAATAACTGGTTGTAGGATAAACGTCTGCTATGCGGTCCTGGCAAAAACTGATACGGTGCACCCCGGTTGCCGTGATCATTGTATCCGGCCTCTGTGTTCTGGTGATTCTGCTGTTACGCAGCTCCGGTTCCCTTGAAAGCCTTGAACTCACAGCCTATGACTGGTCTATAAGGTTAAAACCAAAATCATTGCATCCCGTTCCCCGGATTGTGGTGATCCATATCACTGAACAGGATATTCATACTTTAGGCAGGTGGCCATTGACAGATGCCGTTTTATCACAAACACTGAAAAATATCCTGATGCATGACCCCTGTGCCATAGGCGTGGATATTTTCAGGGATATCCCTATTCCGCCCGGCTCTGACGAATTAACCGACCTGCTGGACAGCCATTCCAATATCATCTGCGTGACAAAATTCGGCAATGGGGGTGTACCCCCGCCGCCGATCCTGGAAAATACCGCCCAGGTGGGGTTCAATGACGTTTTGGTGGACCCCGGCGGCATTGTCAGAAGAGGGCTTCTTTTTCTGGATGACACAAAAGAGATTTATTACGCGTTCAACCTGCTTCTTGCACTTCATTTTTTACAGCAACAGGGCATCAGCGCCCAGCCGGATGAACACCACCCGGAATATTTGAAGCTGGGCGGAACCACCATCAAACCTCTGGGGAAAAATCAGGGCGGCTATGTTGACTCTGATGACAGGGGATATCAGTTCCTCATTGATTTCATGGATCCGCCTGATTTTTATCTGTCATATTCCCTGAGCCGTCTGTTGTCCGGCCAGATCAATCCTTCAGATTTTCAGGACAAAATAGTATTGATCGGTGTTTCCGCACAGAGTGTCAAAGACCTTTTTTATACGCCCCTCAGCGTCGGTATCCGGGCGGAGCAGCAAATGCCGGGGGTTGTTCTGCATGCCCGGCTCACAAGCCAGTTGATCCGGTTTGGGTTGCATGAGAGCCGCCCCTTGAAAACCGCCGGGAAAAAACAGGCATCGGCTTTCATATGGGTATGGGGACTGGCCGGCTCATTAACCGGATTTTTCATCCGTTCCCCCTGGCGGTTTTCCCTGGTGATCTGCAGCGGACTTGTTTTTCTCTGGATCTTAGCCTATGCTGCCTTCCTGCACCAGTGGTGGGTACCCCTGGTGCCTCCGGCACTGGCCTGGCTTTCATCCGCCGGACTGTCAACCGCCTATGTGTCCAACAGGGAAAAAAAACACAAATCTGTTTTGATGCAGCTGTTTTCCAAACATGTTTCCAGGGAAATCGCCGATGCCATTTGGGATCAGCGGGACCAGTTTTTAACCAATGGACGACCCATCCCCCAAAAAATGACCGTGACCATTCTGTTTTCTGATATAAAGGGATTTACAACTATTTCTGAAACCCTTGATCCCCAGTCCCTGATTGAATGGCTGAACACCTATATGGGGGCCATGACAGAAACCATCATGGCCCATGGCGGGGTGGTGGATGAT
>JAABSK010000374.1 GCA_011390435.1 Desulfobacteraceae bacterium
TTGAACTGAAATGCTTATTTTTTTGCAGGAACCGCTATGGCAGACAATCCCCAAAAAACCAGCACCCTGGGTGAAGAAAAACTGGGAAAAATTATCTTTTACCTCCTGAAAGGCGGCCACCTGACCAAGGAGAACATCAACTATGCCCGGCGGATTCAGCAAAAGCTTGATCCGCCCAAGCCCCTTCTGGACGTCTTAAAAGAGCTTGAATATGTTGATGATGATAAAATCACCCTGGCCATTAAAGCCAACCGAGACACCCTCAAGGTCGGCACCCTTCTGGTTGAACTGGGGCTGATTTCCAGAAAAGACCTGGAAAAGGCCCTGGCCATCCAATACGAAGAAAAAAACAAACGCAAGCTCGGGGATATCCTCATTGACAGCCGGATCATCGATGAAAAAAGTCTGCTTGAAATGCTGTCTTTGCAGATGGGGTTTCCCTTTCTGGAACCCGAATTTCTGGATCTTGACCGCGATCTTTTCCAGCAGGTGCCGTACAAGCTGTTCATGCAGAACAAGTTCATTCCGATAAAAAAAATCGGCGACCGGGTCCAGGTGGCATTTTCAGACCCGCTGCACAAGCCCACCATTGATTCGGCAAAAAAAATATTTAGAACAGAAATCGACATTGCCATCTCCAAAAAAGATTCCATTGATTTTGCCATCCAGAAAATGATCCGGGACCAGAACAAGGACAAAAAACCCCTGACCATGGATGACGAATCCATCGTGGGAATTGTCAACACGATTATTATCAATGCCATCCGCTCAAAGGCCAGTGATATCCATATTGAACCCATGCATGACCGGTTCCGGGTCCGGTTCAGAATCGACGGCATCATGCATCATATCAAGGATTACTCCAAAGATATCATGCCCCTGATTGCCAGCCGCATCAAAATCCTCACGGAACTGGACATTGCAGAAAAAAGACGGCACCAGGGCGGCCGTATCGATTTTCAGTTTGGTGAGTATCAGGTGGATCTGAGGGTCTCCACTTATATTACGGTGCATGGCGAAAAAATCGTGTTCCGAATCATCAACAAAATGGATACCCTTTTGAAAGTGGAAGAGTTGGGGATGCCCCCCAGGATGCAGGAAAGTTTTATCGCCCATTCCCTTCTGGCCCCCAGCGGTGTCACCATTGTCACCGGCCCCACAGGATCGGGAAAAACATCCACGGTTTACAGCTGCATCGATTTTCTGAACACAGTTGAAACCAGCATTATTACGGCTGAAGACCCTGTTGAATATGTGATCGACGGCATCAGCCAGTGCTCGATCAATGAAAAACTGAACCTGACCTTTGAAGAGACCCTGCGCCACATTGTCCGCCAGGACCCGGATATCATTGTAATCGGCGAAATCCGTGATTTCTTTTCCGCTGACGTGGCAGTGCAGGCAGCGCTGACCGGCCATCAGGTGCTGACCACGTTCCATACCGAAGATACCATCGGGGCTCTGATCCGGCTGGTCAACATGAAAATAGAGCCTTTCCTGATCGCATCCACGATTAATTGCGTCCTGGCCCAGCGGCTGCTCCGGAAAATATGCCCCCACTGCCAGAAAAAATATACGCCCGGTCCCACTGAAATGAAGCGGCTTGGATACCATGGCGGAGAACTGGCCGGCGGCACATTTTTCAAGGGTGAGGGCTGCGGACACTGCCGCCACACCGGCTATACCAGCAGGATTGCCGTGCATGAAATGCTCCTGATGGATGAGCGGGTGCGCGATGCCGTGCTGAGAAACGAAACCGCATACACCCTCAGGGATATCAGCATCGCCAGCACAGGCCTTGTGACCCTGTTTGAAAGCGGTATTTATAAAGCCGCAAAAGGGATCACCACCATAGACGAAGTCTTGCGGTGCCTGCCCCGGCTGCTCCCCCCCAGACCACTTTCCGAAATCAAACGACTCCTTGGAGGATAACCGTGCAGACAGACACATCCTTTTTAGATATTATTGCAGACTATGTTGAATCTGACCGGGTTACCCTGCCCCCTTTTGATAAAACCGCCCTGAGAATTCAGCAGGAAATCCAGAAAAAAGATGTCCAGATTTCCAAAATCGAAAAACTGATCATTGCAGATCCTGCCATGTCCAGCCAGATTCTGAAGGTTGCCAACTCTGCGTTTTTCAGGGGATTGTCCAAGGTGATGACCATCAGAGATGCCATTGTCCGCCTGGGAATTGATGAAATCACACGGATGGTGATGATCCTGAGCCAGAAAGAGCTGTATTCAACAAAAGATGCCTTTATATCAAATTACCGGAACATCCTGTGGCAGCATGCCCTGGTCTGCGCCCTGACCAGCCAGTGGGTGGCCAGGGAAGCTGGATTTGAAGAGATCACCCAGGAAGTTTTTTTTGCCGCCCTGATGCATGATATTGGAAAATTGTTTTTGATCACCGTGATCGAAAAAATTAAATCCAGCAAGGAAGTCCCGTTTATCCCTTCCAAATCCGTTATCAACGAGATCATTAAAAACCAGCATTCCCAGCAGGGGCATAGTCTGTTGCAAAAATGGAATATTCCGGAAAAATACTGTCAGGTCGCTAAAGAGCATCACGATGCCAAATTCGATCCATCCAATGTTCCACTGGTGATTCTGCGGCTGGTAAACAAAACCTGCAACAAGCTGGGCATCTCCATTGAAAAAAATGACGAGGCCTCAAATGCCGTGACTGCTGAAGCCAATTTTTTCGGGTTTTCGGAAATCAAGCTGGCCCAGCTTGAGCTGCAGGTGGAAGATGCGTTTAAACGGGTGAGCACCCACTATAATATTTCATCTGCAGGCCGTTAAATCCTGTCAAAATCATTCAAAATGAAACAGAAGATAGGGTCCCAGTTTGTCATAGTGGTCCTGGGATAAAAACTCAACGCCGATCTGGGTATCCATCACCTTGCGCACAATGACCTCTTTTCTGACATGGGAATTACCGGCATCATCCAGCACAAAATTCAGAATCACCTTATCGTTAACCGACAGGTCCACCGGCTCATCCAGCATGACCTTGAGCCCCCTTCGGGAAATATCAGCGATTGTCACCGGAAGC
>JAABSK010000375.1 GCA_011390435.1 Desulfobacteraceae bacterium
ATGGACCGCATCAAAGGCAGTTATATAATGAAACACCTGGAAAAACGAAGAATCTTCATCAATTTTTGATGCATCCCTGACCCGGAAGTTCAGGTTTTTCAACCCCAGAGTCTCTGTCTCCTTCCGGGCCGTTTCAACGGCAGAAACATCACTGTCAATGCCGGTAAAGATCGAGGCTGGAAAGTGCTGTGCCATCAGATGCAGGGCCACTCCCTGGCCGCACCCTATGTCACAGACCCGGATTCCCTGCTTAAGGCGGGTCACCAGTCGGCCCTCATCCACCTGGGGCAGAAAATGGTCAATCAGCACCTGCCTGTGCCTGGCATGGGACAGCTGGGCCATAAATGCCTGGAAACGGGGATACGCGGAAAAAGGGACCCCGTCTCCTTTGGCAAAATCCTCGGCCACCCGGGCCATGGCAATCTCTGTGAGCAGGGGAATTTCCTGGGTATAAACCCCCATATTGCCGCCACCGGCTTTCCGGGTCAACAGGGCCGCATGTTCCGGCGGCAGAAAATAGTTGGGTTCATCCCCAAGATCCCCGCAGATCTCAATGATCCGGCCGGTACACATGATGCCCAGCCATTCCTGCACATATCGAGGGTGAAGCCTGGCTGCCCCGGCCAGATCAAGGCAGGTCGCCGGCTGACCCAGGTCTGCCATCACATCAAATATTTCAAGCTGATATCCTAAAGCCAGGGCCAGGTTCAATGCCCCGCCATTTAAAATCTGTGTCATCTTGTCTGCAAATGCCGTCTGTTTATTCTCATCCATTTATTTTCCCTTTCTCACACGTTTATATGCCCCACACAATATAGAATCCGGATCTAAAATTCAACTGCCTCTTCCGACCCAGATTCCCGGCGGAATGGACCGCATGATTCTGAAACCCGCAAATGCCGACTTACACCGGTCCGGAACCTGGAAGAAGCAAAGAATGTATACTTGCGTTGACCCTGGAATCAGGTGAAATTCCCTTGATTTTTCAGTGTGTTTCAGGTAAATTATCCCACTTATTTTTGTGCGGGAGAATCTCATATGTCTGTGGTACGTCTGCAAAAAATTTCCAAGTCCTTTGACCGCCAGATGGTGATCGACCGCCTGTGCCTGGATATTGTCAAAGGGGAGTTCCTGACCCTGCTGGGACCGTCCGGGTGCGGCAAAACCACGGTGCTCAGGCTTATTGCCGGACTGGACACCTGTGACAGCGGCACCATTCTCATCAACGGCCGGGATCAGACCCGGCTGCCGGCCTGCGACCGGGATGTGAACACCGTGTTCCAGAGCTATGCCCTGTTTCCCCACATGAATGTGTTCGACAACATCGCCTTTGGACTCAAGCTCAAAAAAATACCCGACCGGCAGATCCGGGACCGTGTGATGGACACCCTGGAGTTGGTCAAACTCGAAGGGCTGGAAAAGCGCGCCATCCGTCAGCTGTCCGGCGGTCAGCAGCAGCGGGTGGCCATTGCCAGGGCCATTGTGAACCAGCCTTTGATCCTGCTTCTGGATGAGCCTTTGAGCGCCCTGGACTACAAGTTGCGCAAGCAGATGCGCCTGGATCTGCGCCGGCTTCACAGGAAACTGGGCATTACCTTTGTATTTGTCACCCATGACCAGGAGGAAGCGTTGACCCTGTCTGACCGGGTAGTGGTGATGAACAACGGGCGCATCCAGCAGACCGGAACACCCAAAGATATTTATGAAACCCCGGTAAATTTGTTTGTGGCAAATTTTGTAGGGGAAAGCAATATATTTGACGCAATAGTGACAAACGTGCTGGGCACGGATATGGAAATCCAGATCCAGGGTGTCACAAAAACCGTACAGAACCGGAGCGGCTTTGAGAAAGGCCAGCGTGTCAAGGTGCTGCTGCGGCCCGAGGACATGACTGTAGAGCGTGCCCGGCACCAGTGCCCGGCAGGGTTTCTGCCCGGCCAGGTCAGAGAGATGATCTACAAAGGCACCACCGTGGACCTGATCATCCGCACAGACAGCGGCCAGGATCTGTTTGTAACCGAATTTTTCAATGAGGATGAACAGGATATTTTTTATGATGTCAACGAACGGGTCTGTGTGTCCTGGATCAAGGGTTGGGAGGTGACCCTGGCTGATGAATGAAAAACAGGGATTCAAGTTTTTCGCCATTTTCCTGAACATGGCCTGGTTTGCAGTCTTTGTGCTGATGCCCGGCCTCATGGTGGTGGTCATCAGCTTTCTGACCCGGGATACCGGATCTTTTTTTGCCGCACCCCTCACCCTCTCCCATTACCGTGAGCTGTTGGATCCGGTATATGCCAGGGTCCTGGGCAATTCCGTGATCTATTCGCTGAACACCACCCTGCTGTGCCTTTGCATCAGCTATCCTTTTGCCTGGCTTTTGTCCCGGTCCCCCCGGCACCGGCGGCCCCTGCTGCTGATGATGGTGATCATCCCCTTCTGGACCTCCTCATTGATCCGGACCTATGCCCTGGTGATCCTGATGAAGGCCAACGGTATCATTAACACCTTTCTGATGGCCGCCGGCATCATTTCAGACCCCATATCCATGCTGTATACCGATTTTGCGGTCTATGTGGGTCTGGTGTATTCCCTTGTTCCCTTCATGATCCTGCCTTTGTACGCGGTGCTGGAAAAAATGGACACCCGGCTGATGGAAGCGGCAAGGGATTTGGGGGCCAACGGATTCCAGGTGTTTTATCATGTGGTCCTGCCTTTGTCTTTACCCGGAATCATGGCCGGGTGCATCATGGTATTTCTGCCGGCCATGGGGCTGTTTTACATTCCGGATCTGCTGGGCGGGGCCAAAACCATGCTCATGGGCAACTTTATCAAGAACCAGTTTCTGACAGCAATGAACTGGCCCTTTGGATCGGCGGCCAGCGTGTTTCTGCTGCTGCTCATGGCCCTGATGCTGGGGATCTATTTTCTGGTGTCCAGCCGGTTTGACAGGGACCAGACATTATGAAACGATGGCTGGGCATTTCCTGGATATCAGCGGTGTTTGCCTTTCTGTACGGCCCGCTGCTGATTCTTATGATCTATTCCTTTAACCAGGCC
>JAABSK010000038.1 GCA_011390435.1 Desulfobacteraceae bacterium
TCTGTTCTGCCAGCTGTTTCCGGGACATGGAAGGGCTGACCGATCCAACCCGGCCAAACCCCGCAGATGATTCAGAATCCAGGGAGGTGAGCGCCTGACCGGACAGATCGGTAAATGGCGCCCGGATACCGATTTTTTCGGCAAAACAGTCGTTTAACCCCCCTGAAGCCTTGTCAAGATTTGTGTCGACCGACACAATACTGATCTGATGTCTGGCTGCCATCTCAATTGCACTGCCGGGCATGCAGCCAAAATCAATTTTCTTTTCCGGATGGATCATCAGTGGATGATGGGTCAGCACAAGGTCGGCACTGCATGCTGCTGCTGCCTGAATCAGCGGCATGGAGACATCCAGCCCGATCATGATTTTGTTTACCGGCCAGTTTTCATTGCCGGCCTGCAACCCGCAATTGTCCCATGCTTCAGCCGTATCAAAAGGCGCGATGGTATCGAGTATCTCCAGTATCTTCTTTGTTTTCACCATGATGCACCTGCTTCAAAACGAAAAAAGCGTGGTATACGACCACGCTTTTTCGATTGATATCGTTGATATCCTGATTGATATGGTTCAGGCACTTTCATATGAATGACAGACATCCTTCCCCTTGTTCAAAATTCCTCATATGTGCCCTGCTGTATTCCTTTCTGGTGGGCCCACCTGGGTTCGAACCAGGGACCGACCGGTTATGAGCCGGTGGCTCTGCCAAACTGAGCTATGGGCCCTTTCATTTACGTAAACTTGAGATATATATATAAATCCAATTTTAGTGTCAAGGTCTAATTCTCGATAAAGGTCTTGAGTTTCTTGCTCCGTGTCGGATGGCGCAGCTTTCTCAGAGCCTTTGCCTCAATCTGACGAATCCGTTCACGGGTAACAGTAAAATCCTTGCCAACTTCCTCAAGGGTATGATCGGATTTCTCGCCAATGCCAAAACGCATGCGAAGCACCTTTTCCTCCCGTGGTGTGAGCGTGGCCAGAATCTTACGGGTCTGTTCCGCCAGACTGAAATCAATGGCTGCCTCTGAGGGAATGGAAAACTTCTTGTCCTCGATGAAATCTCCCAGATGGCTGTCTTCTTCCTCCCCGATGGGAGTTTCAAGGGAAATTGGCTCTTTGGCGATTTTCAATACCCTGCGGACCTTTTCAATAGGGATTTCCATTTTTTCTGCAATCTCTTCAGGAGACGGTTCTTTTCCCATTTCCTGAACCAGATACCGTGAGGTCCGGATCAGCTTGTTGATGGTTTCAATCATGTGTACGGGGATGCGGATGGTTCTGGCCTGGTCTGCAATGGCCCGGGTGATTGCCTGACGGATCCACCATGTGGCATAGGTGGAGAATTTATACCCCCGCCGGTATTCAAACTTATCCACAGCTTTCATCAGACCGATATTGCCTTCCTGGATCAGATCAAGGAACTGCAGCCCCCGGTTGGTATATTTTTTGGCGATACTGACCACCAGCCGCAGATTGGCCCGGACCAGTTCCCGCTTTGCATAATCCGCATCCCTGCGGCCCTTGTCAATGGATTGAACAATCTGTTTTAAAAACCCTGCATCTCCCTTGATTTCATTTTTCCTGACATCCACCTGGGCCTGGATGGCAAAAAGGTCATGACGGAGGGTGATGGCCCGATCCTTTGTGATCTTGTTGTGGGCCATTGCCCATTCAACAAAAACCGCTTCATCCTCAAGCTTGTCCAGCATGGTTTTGGGTTTTACATTGAATGTTGCAGCACATTTCTCCATCAATGTGTCGATACGGTCAAACCAGACAATGGAGTTGCGGATATTTTTTTCAATGTTGTCCATGACATTGGATTCAAACCGCCACTGCTTGAGCTGCTCAAAGATATTTTCTGTGTTTTCGAAAATATCTTTGGCAATGGTCTGATATTTTTTGGTATTCTTTTTCGACAGACTCAGCTGATCTCTCTTTTCCTGGCTGTCCGCATGAATCTCCTTGATAATTTTCAGGGAGCTCAAAAACTTTTCCTGCTTGGACACTTCATCAACGGCACCATCCCCCTCATCCACATCCCGCAGGACATGTTTGGGCCGCATGGATTTTCGTTCCATTTTATCGCCATACATGAAGATGGTCTGCAAAGACAGGGGGCAGTCCAGCATGGCCCGGAGAACATCACGCTCTCCTTGTTCAATCTTTTTGGCAATTTCAATCTCGCCTTCGCGGCTGAGAAGGGTCACCATGCCCATTTCCTTGAGATACATTTTCACCGGATCGGTTACTGCACCGAATTCCACATCAGACCGGTCCTTTTTGGAAGAAAAGATCTCTTTGGCATCAGGGGCGTCATCAGTGCCGGCTTTTTTGACCCCTTTTTTTGCTCCGGCTTTTTTGGCCGGTTTTTTTGTTTTTTCCTTCTGCTTATCCACAAGCTCGATACCAAGCTCTTTAAACTGCATCACAATATCTTCGATCTGATCCAATGATTCCAGATCACCAGAAATGGCATCATTGATTTCGGCAAAAGAGAGAGAACCTGTTTTTTCTCCTTTTTTGATCAATTTCTGCAATTGTTTTTTTTCGATCACAACATTCTCTCCAGACTTACGCGCCTTACCTGCCATAAAATGCCTCCCAAAGGCTTAAAGTTTTTTAGCAATCATGTAATTGCCGGATCTGTGCCTGCTTTTGCTTTAAAAGCTCCATCAGTTCGGCATCACAGCCCTTTTCCGCACTTATTATTTTACCTGTTAACGTATTATCCTGTTTCAATCTTACCCTGATCATCCGCTGAATAATTGACAGGGCAGCGGCATGAATTTCTTCCGGGTCACCGGAAAAATCATGCATTGCAAACGATGCGATCAGCTGCTGGTCTTCCTGTGTTTTCATGCTGGCCATAACCGCTGAAACAAAGGCGCCTTTTGGCGCATCCACGCTGATAATCTTTTCTGCAATACGCCGAAGCCTGTCAGAATAAAAATAACTCAGGGCATCTGTTTTTTTTATATCTGCAATCATGTCCGGGTAACCAAGCATCATGGTAATAATCTGTTCTTCCCGCCGGTCCGATGCCAGGCCCGGTTCCATATCTGAATCATCTGCCGGAAACCTCTTTTCAGACGGGACACGAAACACCTGATCCCTCACCTTTTCCAGCACTGCTTTTTCATCGATGTTCAACGTTTCGGCCAGCTCTTTGACATACAAAGATCGCATGGCCATGTCCTGTATTTCTGCCAGATGCGGTTTCATCTCGTCCAGAACCCGGAGCCGTCCTTCCACGGACAACCCGTGGGTGTCAATGGATACCTGAAGCAGAAACTGCATGACGCGCGTTGCGCTTTCAGCCTGCTGCACAAACGCGTCAGCACCATTGGCCATTACGTACGAATCCGGGTCATTGTCTCCGGGCAGAACCAGTATCCGGGTATCCACCCCTTCGTTGATAAAGGTTTTGATGCTCCGTTTGGCTGCGCTGATACCTGCTGCGTCTGAATCAAACACCAGTACCATCTGCGGGGCATAGCCTTTCAGAATCCGGACATGATCGGATGTCAGGGCCGTTCCCAGTGTTGCCACCGTGTTTTTGAGCCCGTGCTGATACAGGGACAGAAAATCAAAGTAGCCTTCCACAATAAACACCCGGCCTTCTTTCCGGCAGAACGGTTTTGCAGCATGAAGCCCGTATAAGATCCGGCTTTTATTGTAAACAGGGGTTTCCGGCGAATTCATGTATTTGGGATGACTGTCATCCATGACACGACCGCCGAAACCTGCCACCTGCATGTTGATGTCAAAAATGGGAAACATGATCCGGTTTCGGAACCGGTCATAAAACCCTGACGTATTTTTTCTTTCCATCACCAGGCCTGACTGCAGTGCCGTTTTTTTGGACACCCGCCGGGCTTTCAGAACACGGACAGCCGTATCCCAGGCATCCGGTGCAAACCCGATATGAAATTCTCTGATGATCTCCTCTGAAATCCCCCGGTCCCTGAGATAGGTCATGGCCGGGGTCTTGGTGCTTGATGCGTCCAGGATCTGTTCATAGGCTGCCATCATTTTCCGGTTCAACCGGAAAAGGGATTCTTTCATGTCAAATGCGGCTTTTCCCGCAGGGCCAAGCGACTGGGGTTCAATCGTGACATGATACTTGCGGGCCAGCATCTTAACTGCTTCAGGAAAGGTGATGCCGTGGTATTTCATCACATAGGACAGGACATTTCCACCGGCAGAACACCCGAAACAATGAAAAATCTGTTTGTTGGCATTTACAGAAAAAGAGGGGGTTTTTTCAGAGTGGAACGGGCAGAGCCCGAAAAAATTCAGACCGGATTTTTTTAAAATCACCGACTCAGAAATTACATCCACAATATCCGCAACATTCAGGATTTCGGAAATTTTTTCTTCAGGGATGTGCATTTTTGGCGGCACTGACTCCAAAATTAACGTTTACGAAAGTACCATAAGCTAAGTACTTAAAATAACATGTCAATAATCATTCATACAGATAATGATTATTTTGCGATCCGTATGGCTTCTTCCAGGTCAAGCGTGCCTTCATATATGGCCCGTCCGGTAATGACTCCTGTCACACCCTTGCTTTCAATCTTGAGCAGATTTTTGATATCCTCGATGGTGCTCACCCCCCCGGATGCCACAATGGGAATGGAAACCGCTTCTGCCAGTGCCGCGGTCTCTTCAATGTTCGGACCGGTCTGCATGCCGTCCCTGTGGATGTCGGTAAAATTAATGGCCGCCACACCGCAGGATTCAAATTCTTTTGCCAGATCAACAGCACGGGTTGTAGACGTCCTGCTCCAGCCTTCAACTGCCACCATTCCGTTTCTGGCATCAATCCCCACGACAATCCGGCGGGGAAAACGGCTGCAGGCATCTTTCACCAATTGGGGATTATACAGCGCTTCGCTGCCGATAATCACTTTGGATACACCCGCTTCCAGGTACATTTCAATGGTTTTCAAATCCCTGATACCCCCGCCCACCTGGATGGGAACCGTTATACCGGCAAGAATCTGTTTGATGGCATCCAGATTGCACACTGTTTTTGCAAATGCACCGTCCAGATCCACAATATGGATCAGGGCTGCTCCTTTGGATGCCCATTTCCGGGCCATTTCCACTGGAGAATCAGAATATTGGGTGGTGTCTTCCATCCGGCCCTGCAACAGCCGGACGCACTTGCCTTGTTTAATATCAACCGCAGGTATGATGATCATAAAATGTCACTGTATATTAAAATTGTAAACACCTGTTGACCGCGTCAACGAACCGGCTATAAAACCCCTTTGCTTGACAGATCGCCGTCAAGGGACCGGTTTTCCCGGCTGGCCATATGCAGGGACCGCCCCAATGCCTTGAAAATGGATTCAAGCACATGATGTTCGTTTACACCGTAATCAGAATTAATGTGAAGATTCAATGCCCCTTTTACACTGAACGCCTGAAAAAACTCTTTAGCAAGATGAATACCAAACTGCCCGCCCGCTTTCAGGTTATCCGGAAAATTGTATGCCAGGTACGGCCGGTTTGACAGGTCGATGGTGACCCGGGAAAGGGCTTCGTCCATGGGAACACAGCTGTCACCAAAACGGACAATGGGTTTTGAATTTTCAAGGGCTTTGGCAAGGGCCTGCCCGAGAACCAGGCCGACATCTTCAACTGTGTGATGGAAATCCACGTCCAGATCCCCCACGGCTGAAATCTTCAGATCAAAAAAACCGTGAACGGAAAATGCTGTCAGCATATGATCAAAAAACGGAATTCCGGTTGAAACATCAACCGTTCCTGAACCATCCAAATCAAAATCAACCTCAATCTGTGTCTCTTTTGTTTTGCGGATTACTGATGCTTTTCGATTCATTGTCAAGATCCTTGGGATTTGCCGTTTCCAGCTGCTGTTGATCCACATGTATCAGGGCGTCTGAAAAAAATACGTATTAAAATAATCCTTTAAGGTACAAAATAATATTTTGCTTGTCAATTATTTTATCATTTTCCCAAAACCACCTGAGAAGACGTGCCCGGTCACTGCCATCTTTTTTTTGTTGCCAGAAAACAATCCAGGTCTTATACTATAAGATATTGAAATCAAAACCGGTTTTGAGAACACCTGGTTTGAGGATGAGGAACGCAACGCATCATGAATATTGCCCCGACCACATATGCGGCTGCCCAGATAATCCAGCCTTCTGTCCGGCCTGCCGGCACACCAGAAGGACGGATGGAGCGCACGCCGGTTTCACAAAACAGCAGTGCTTCCGGAGCCAGCGCCCCTCAAAGAGCTGCTGACCCGCAGCATACAGCTGCCCGGAAACTGGAACAGCACGAACTGAGGCTGATCAAGGAGCTGCAGCAGACCGACACCGAGGTCCGGCGCCATGAAATGGCCCATGTTGTCAGCGGCGGCACTTATGTTACATCCGGTGCAAACTTCACATACCAGCGGGGACCTGACGGCAAAAACTATGCCGTGGGCGGCGAAGTGACCATTGACACATCACCGGTCCCTGGTGACCCCCAGGCCACCGCTCAAAAAATGCGCCAGGTGAAAGCCGCTGCCCTGGCACCGGCAAACCCGTCACCTCAGGATTTAAAAGTGGCGGCAATGGCCACCTCTGTTGCGGCAAAAGCCTTGTCCGAGCTGATGATGCTCCAGGCAAAAGAACAGTCCGATACCAACGACACCCGGGCCTACGGCAACCTCAGGACCGCGGCAGATGCCTACGGTAAAGTTGGTGGTCTTCCTGAGGCGGAGACGTCAACCATCAGTATTGTCGGATGACCGGTTGTTGCCCCATACCTGCTATTTAATCAACTTGACAATCTGCTTGAACTTTTCTGCCCTGGCTGTTTTCAGCAGCTCAAAAACCGCCATCTCAAGACTGGTGATCTCACCGCCGGCCTGCACAATCCGCTGAATGCCAATGGCTTTATTTTCTTTTGTTCTGGACGATACGCAATCGCTGACCACCTGCACCTGAAACCCCTGGCTGAGAAGGCCGTCTGCCGTCTGAAACACACAGATGTGGGCCTCAATACCCGTCAAAAGCACCTGGGTCCTTCCGGTGGCGGTGAACGCTGCCTTGAATCCCGGATCGGTACAGCAGGAAAAGGACGATTTTGCAAGGGGGGTGTTGTCCACGATCAGTTCACTGATCTCCGGCGTTGTCGCCCCTAAATTTTCAGGGATCTGTTCCATCCAGATGATGGGAACCTCAAGGATCTGCATACACTGGATCATGGTCTTGAGGGAGTTGAACAGCGTCTGTTTTTCGTACATGATCTGCGCCAGTCTGCCCTGGACATCCACCAGAACCATGGCTGTTTTATCAACATCAAACATCATTGCGCTCCTTTCCGGGATCCAAACAAAATTTGTCATCCCTACCGTTTTTTGTTATGTTCAGGCATGAAAACACGGTGTTTATTCCAGCTGCCAAATGGGGCATCACACGGTTTAACATCGGCATCTGCACTGCAGATAAAAGGATACACGGTCGACACCTGTTTTTCAAATCCTTTTAGCACGTTTTTTGCAATGTACTCCACATAAGTGATTATTTCTGGAGGTACCGCATCATGGTGACATCGATTCAAAACAATGCATCTGCGTTAAACGCATTTTCAAAACAGATGGCAGTCAATGCCAATAACGTGGCCAATTCATTGTCGGATAACTTTAAAAAAAGCCGGGCCATCAATACCGAAGGAACAAACGGGCAGGTGACGGTTTCCATCTCCCGGGTCAATACCCCGGGGCCCCTGGTGGAAGATCCCCTCAGCACCACCGGAGAACTGAAAGAACTTTCCAATACAGATCTGGCTGAAGCGCTCACTGACCAGATCGCCATTTCCCATGGATACAGCGCCAATGTCAAGACCATTCAGACCCATGATGAAACCCTGGGCACACTGATTGACATGGTGGGCTGACCCATGACCCCAAAACGCTGCTGCGGTTTTTTTCTGATCACCCTGCTGCTGCTTACCGGATGTGCATCACTCCAGCCGGGATATGAACTCCCGGTTGTCAGCATCACCCGGTTTGAAGCGATTCCCGGCCAGGGAATCATCCCACAGTTCAAAATCGGCCTCCACATTGTCAACCCCAACCGCACACCACTCACGCTCAACGGGGTTTCATATACCATCTTCCTTGATGACCATAAAATCATGACCGGTGTTTCCAACCAGCTGCCGACCATTGATGCATACGGAGAAGGAGATCTGGTGCTGAATGCAGCAATTGATTTTTTCAGCGGCATTGGTTTTTTCACCGAACTGATGCAAAACAGAAAAAAAGAAACCATCAATTACCGCCTGGACACCAAGATGGATGTCGGCGCCCTGTACCCGCTGATCCGGGTGGTGAAAAAAGGCACCCTCTCACTCAATTCAGCAGTGAAAACCGATCTGTAAGAATGTTCAGCAGCTCCCGGGTGAATCTTTGGGCATCGGATTGATCCAGATGAGACCCGTCCGGACAGGTAAATTGATTCAATGCTGGAAAATCTTCAAAATGAATATCGATCCCTGCCCCTTCTTTTGCCAGACGGTCCCAGTACGTTGTCCGTGGCCAGGTCGCTGCCTCGATTTTTCGAATTTCACCGGAAGACGGCATCCGCACAAACACCACCTGCCCTCCCCGTGCCTGAATCTGCCGGACATCCTGGTTGATGGCAGAAATTCGAAGGTCAAGTTCCGCAGAAGATACATGGATTGACGCCTGGCTGATTTCACGGTCCCGCCGGATCCTGTCCTGAAGAATTTTTGGGGTGTTGTCCGGAGTGAATGATGCCGGACGGAACCGATCCGGCCGCATGGGTGCATACGGAGGATTTGGCCATTCTTTTTTTTCAACCTGCCGGATCAGTCTGGGCGGCAATAGTCCTGGATACCTGAACACAACGGTTTGCTGAACCTTCATGGACAAAAACGCATCCACCTGTGCCTGGATGTCGTGCTTCTGATATTTTCTGACCCATTTTTCAGCCCGGCTTTCAGAAGTGGATTTTTCAGCCAGCCACCGGGGAAGCATGGAGCAGATCACGGTTCCATGAAAGGATGGATCCGCAGCAAGATCTGTCAGCACGGCAAAGGGAGGGTTTCCATCAATGGAGAGATTCACCGGTTGAACCCCTGTCTGCTGTTCAAACAGATCCGGATCAAGCCCGAGCTGTGCACGGGATGCCCCCAGGATCACGATCCGGGTGCCGGAAGATATGGAAGATCGCTGGAGATACCAGATTCCGGCATCATCAGCAATGGACGGTACAAACCCCCGGCTGCGCCAGAACCATTCCCAGGACCCCAGGACGATTCCTGCCACAACCAGTGCCAGAAGCCAGGTTTTCCCCCAATGAACAGCAGGCAGCGCTGTTTTAGAACTGGAAGTAGATAAAGGCACGGTCATCTCCCGGAACAAGGCTTAAACAGATCAGCATGAAGGCCAGCAGAAACGCGCGCACCCACAACGGCATCAGCCAGGCCAGCCGGGCAGGTGATTTCTGTCTCATGGCAAAATGAAAAACAAACAGCCCCGCGGCCCCCAGCGCCACCCAGGCCGGATGGTCAACAATCTGCGGCAGGGCAGCATCAACACGGACCATTTGATACAAAAGGATCCAGGCATCGTCAAAATCCTGGGCTCTGAAGAACACCCAGGTCAGACAGATGCAAAAATATGTCAGTGCCGCCAGTAAAAAAGGCAAGACTACCTGACGCTCAAGCCGGACGCTGCCAAAGCGTTTTTTGATCGTTTGCTCGATCACCAGCAGCAGGCCATGAAGACCGCCCCAGACAACAAATGTCCAGGCCGCACCATGCCACAGGCCGCCGATGAGCATGGTTGCCATCAGGTTTATCCGGGTACGGCCCAGACCGTTTCGATTTCCCCCAAAAGGGATATACACATAGTCCCTGAGCCAGGTGGACAACGAAATATGCCAGCGCCGCCAGAAATCGGAAAACCCCACCGCACCATAGGGAAACCTGAAATTTTCCGGCAGCACAAATCCCAGGCACAACGCAGCCCCAATGGCACAGGTTGAGTATCCGGCAAAGTCAAAAAAAATCTGGGATGAAAAGGCCAGGACTCCCACCCAGGCACCCATGAATCCTGCCTGGGCCGGTTGACTGAATACCGCATCTGCTGCCGGGGCAAAAAAAGCATCAGCCAGCACCACTTTGCCGAACAATCCAGTCACCAGCAGAAACATCCCCCATCCCATCCGCTCGGCAGTGATCCGTCCGGGAGCTGCACACTGCGGCAGAAAATGTGTTGCCCTGACGATGGGACCGGCAACCAGCTGTGGAAAAAACGTGACATACAATGCAAAATCAATGGGTGACCCTGTTTTTTCCATCCGGCCCATGTAGACATCAAGGGTATAGGACAACGACTGAAACGTATAAAAGGAGATTCCCACCGGCAGGACAATGCCCATTTCTGCCGGTGCATAATCAATGGCAAACAGCCCCAGCAGACGGATAAAATTATCCAAAAGAAAATCACCATACTTGAAAAACGCCAGCAGCCCAAGATTCACCGTCAGGCTGACCACCAGCCAGAACTTTTTATGTAATGATCCTGCAGTCCGGCTGATCTGCTTTGCCGCATGCCAGTCCACAACCGTGGATATCCACAGCAGCAGCACAAACGGCGGATGAAACGCCATATAAAACAGATAACTGAACCCGACAAGCGCAATTTTTCGGGTTGTCCAGGAAACGTTCAGAGAATAAACAGCAAGGACCAGCGCAAAAAACAGAAAAAATGAAAATGAGTTAAAAACCATATCTGCACCTGTCCAGTTACCAAGGAGATCTCAATACAAACAACTCTCCGGCTTTAGGACAGGAACCTGCCGGTTGTCAACTGAATTCTGCGTTTTCATCTTCCCAGATGTTCATGTATCTGGACAGGATATCGGACATATGTTGATCTCCTCAATTATTTGTTTGGCATGGAAAAAACACGCTGACTTTCAGGTCGCAATCACATCTGACACACTAACTGGGAAGTTTGAATTTTAAGGTAATTTCTCCGGTATCCCGGTCAATGCGGATCATTCTGTCCTGCCCAGATGCTGGTTCCATTTTTTGTCCGGTGGCCATTTCCATCAGGCCTGTCAGAAACTGCATGCCGGAATTCAGAACCGTCTCAATTTTTTCTGAAGGCTGATCAGCAAAGAGATGACCTGCACTGCCTGGATCATCTTTCGCGTCCTGACTGCTGCCGTCAATCGCTTCCTGTTTTGGGTTCAGCACTTCCGGATTCAGATAATAAGGGGTGTCTTCTGGTATTTCTTCGGGTTCCACAAAACCAGCCGGTTCCATCTCAACGATTTCCGGGACTTCACCCATCATCTGCCTGAGCCGGTTGAGCATTTCATCTCTTTTTTCCCGGGTAAATTCCACGACATCCGGGCCATCGTCAAAAACACCTTTAAAAAGATCGGTTTTAAGCTGGATCCCGGCCAGGATCTTTTCTTCAATACTGTTTTTTGCAATGAAATTAATCACATTGATGGAGCTGCTTTCCTGACCAATCCGGCTGACCCGACCAATTCGCTGATTCAGCCTGGCTGGATTCCAGGGCAGTTCAAAATTGATCACACAGTCCGCAGCCTGGAGGTTCAAACCGGTTCCGCCGGCATCTGTGGAAAGAAAAATGCGGCAATCTGGATTGTTTGTAAATTCATCAATCAGAGCCTGGCGTTTTTTTACCGGAATCTGCCCGGACAGTTCGACAAAGGGAAGTGACATATCAGACAGGACCCTGGCAATCAGGTAAGTCATGGTGGTCCATTCACTGAAAATAACGATCTTGCGTTTATTCTGGACCGCAATTTCTTCAATCACTCCCCGAAGCTCGGAAAGCTTTGGGGAAAGATGGGTTTCCCGATCGATCAGATAGGTGGAATCACAGACCATTCGCATTTTCAGCAACAGCATCTGGATTCTGCGGACATCCATGGGGGTTAAAAACTTTTTATTGATCAATGGCAAAAGGATGCGGGCATATCCGGAATGGATCTCAGCCTGTTCCTGGGTAAGGTCAATATAATAGTTATTGGTAATTTCAGCAGGAAGCTCTTTTAAGACCGCTTCTTTTTTGCGCCGGATGACAATGCGCCTGAGTTTTTCATTCAGCCTTTCCAGGTTTTTATACCCTGCGATACTGCTTTTTCGGGTTTTGGGAATCAAAAAATGATCTGCAGCGAATTTCCACAGTGGTGCAAGCATGAACGGATCCAGAAATTGAACAATGGAATAGATATCTTCCAGCTTGTTTTCCAGCGGTGTTCCAGTTAACACAATGCCATGTTTTTTGGGAATTCTTTTTACCGCTTCTGCGGTTTTGGTTGAAAAATTTTTAATGCGCTGGGCTTCATCCAGAACGATGACATCCGGTTTAAATCGGGATAAAATCGTCACATCCCTTAAAACCGCTTCATAATTTGTAATTTTAAAAAGACTGGTGTCGTTAAAATAAATCTGTTTCCGCGCAATCTGGTTTCCTTCAACAATGGCTGCTTTTTCATCTGTAAATTTCGTGATTTCACGTTTCCATTGTTCTTTCAAAGATGCCAGCGTGATCACCAGTATTTTGGAAAATCCAAAATACTCTTTTTTAAGGACTCCCAGGGTAATGGCCTGAATGGTTTTACCCAGCCCCATTTCATCGCCGATCAGCACCCCGGTCTTGTACAGCCCAAACCTGACGCCTTCCTTCTGATACGGATAAAGTTCTGTTTTCAGAGGATATTCCAAAAGTTCCTGATCACAGATATTTTCGAGTTGCTGCCTTTCTGCATGCTGCTCCACCATCATTAAAAGATTTTCTCTAATCCGGACCTGTTTGTCCCCATCAACGCAGTCGATCAAATCCGGTATTTGAGACAGATCATTTCCATAAAACCGCCCATTCTCATCAAAATACCGGTCAATGGTATGATTCAACCCCTTTGACAGCTCCCCCTGCGGGTCATAAAACACACCCGGCCCTGCCGTACGTGAGTTCCAGAAGATATCTACAAAAGGGAATTTTTCCTTTTGACATCTTTTTTGAAATCCAGACTCATTTTCAAGGCAGGATAAGGCAAAAAAGATGTGTTTGCAGACCCCCAGTCCATTGGTCAGATAATCCGGGCAGGTACAATGGCCAGAGCCTGCCTGCGGGTCATGAAGCGTAACCTGATACTCTCTGCCCTGTTTGTTGATGACCAGGTGATCGCCCTTGATCATATCACCGGCAACAAGGCGGAACGCTTCTGATCTTGCCCGCTTTTTTCTGTCATTCAGGGCCTGAGACCTGATCTCTTCTTCAGATAGATAGGGGACTTGTTTTGCATCAGGAGCAGCAGCTGTATCAGATCCTGTATTACTGGCCTTTACCAGGAGATCACGGGCATTGAGCAGGGCGGCCACGACATGCTTGCACCCGTCTCCTGGATACGGGCAGGTGCAGGAAAAAACAGCATCATCATCTGTAAACCTGACTTTGGTGACGTAATCCCCGTAATTTCCATCAATTTTGTAGGTAAATGCGCTTTTTATCAAATTCTTTTCAACCAGAAGATAAGACCCGTGCTGATATAAGTTTTCGCCTCTTTTGAAAATGATGTTGGAATCTGCAATTCTGTTTTTAATATCGTCCTTTTGTAATACCGGCATCACGCTGTTTACCCTCTCTTTATAAAACCGATTGACATAATTGAGCCGCAACTGTCTGGTTCTTATAGGCAAATCTGCTGACTTTTACAATTATAAAATAATATTCATCCGGCTGCCGGTTCCATCAAAACTGAATTCCAGACATTGACAACCTGCTTTCTGGCATGTAGGTTTGCCTTGATCCATCTTTTGATATTCAACGGGAATCTCGGCAAATGATCAAATCATAGGGCATTGGAGGGGGTGTATGCTTGAAAAAATTAAATTTGAAAAATTTACTGCATTTGAGAATCTGGTGGTAAGATTCTCACCCGGTATGAACATCTTTGTAGGGGATAATGGGACAGGTAAAACACATGTCCTCAAAGCAGCCTATGCTGCCTGTGACATTTCCAAAAACAAAGGCGGTTTTTCTGAAAAAATCAACAATGTTTTCTTTCCCTCTGGCAAGCAGATCGGCCGCCTTGTCAAACGCTCTTCTGTAAGCAGTAAAGGATCGGTGGAGATTACCCGAAAGGTAGGGGATGATAAAAAAATATCCCTGCGACTTTCTTTATCCAACCACACTACCAAGCCGGAAAAAGCTAAAATATCGGGGTCTCCTAAAGCCTGGACAGAAAATCCCATGGAAGCTGCGTACATCCCTGTCAAGGATATGATGGCCAATGCTCCGGGTTTTCGCTCCCTTTATGAAGAACGTGAAATTCATTTTGAAGAAATCTATGTCGATATCATCCGCAAGGCATTTCTGCCAGTTCTCAAAGGCCCGACAGACAAATCACGAAAACAATTACTGGACAGATTGCAGGAAGCCATGGACGGAAAAGTCATAGCAAAAAACGAGGAGTTTTTCCTGCGAAGCAAACATGGTGAACTGGAATTTACCCTGCTTGCTGAAGGATTCAGAAAAATGGGCCTGCTATGGATACTGATTCAGAACGGCACATTGCTGAACGGATCCGTGCTGTTCTGGGATGAACCGGAGACCAACCTCAATCCTCGGCTGATGAAAACCGTTGTCGGTATTCTGCTGGCCCTTCAGCGGATAGGCGTACAGATTTTTCTGACCACTCATGATTATGTCATTCTCAAAGAGATCGATTTGCAGTCCGGGGAAAAAGACAATATTATATTTCACAGCCTTTACCGAGACAATAAATCAGGAGAAATAGCTGTTTCCAGTACAGCCAGCTACCTCGATATTTCTCCCAATACAATCGATGACACATTCGGTAGCTTTGTGGATCGAGAAATCGAAAAGTCCATGGGAGGTCTGGGAAAATGAAACTGAGAAATATTGACGGTTTTTCATTTGATTTTACCGATGCCCTTGATGCGTTCGTGTTTGACGAAAAAAACAGAACAACCCCCCACTTCCACGGACTACCCATGAAAGCGGTTGATATCGTGGCTGAGTTTTCTGATGCCTATCTCTTTGTCGAAATGAAGAATTTTGATGATCCGAAAACATATGACACCCTATATTTTATCGATGAGCAAGATCTGAAAACCAAACGAGACAAGTTCAAATGGCTGAGGAACTATCTCAAGTACAAATACAGGGATTCCTATCTGTTCCGGCATGCTGAACACAAAGTTAACAAACCGATTCACTATATCTGCCTTCTGACCTTTGAAAACCCTCTGAACGCAATCATGCAAAAAACGCTGCAACGGGAACTGCCGGTGGGAAAAGCTTCGAAACGCTGGCAACGTGAACTGGTAAACAGCTGCCATGTGGTGAATGTTGAAAAATGGAACCAGAATTTCCCCAAATGGCCGGTTGCCAAGAAAAAAGAACAAATGTGACGAACATGATGATAGAAAATTTTGGTGCACGTCGTCGAAAATAGTAAAAAGTGAACAAAATTAGACTTCTGATTCTACGGACCGATTCGAAAAAAGCAATCGTATCTAAAACAATTCACAGTGTGTGTCAAAAAACATTAAACGGCATCCCACAGGCTGAAAACCGTCTGTGAGATGCCGTTTAATATCTACGATTATGGTACCGAAGAGAGGACTTGAACCTCCACGCCTTGCGGCACTAGATCCTAAGTCTAGCGTGTCTACCAATTCCACCACTTCGGCTGAACCCTGCTGTCATGCGCAACATCTTATAGTAAAAACAGACTGTCATGTCAATACGGATCTGTTTTATTCAATGGAATGACATCTTAAAAAAAGGAATGGTGCCGAAGGGGAGATTCGAACTCCCACAAGCATACGCTCGCCAGTCCCTGAAACTGGTGCGTCTACCAATTCCGCCACTTCGGCACTGTTTTGATCCGGTTTAACCGCTGGTGAACCAGCCAATTAAAGATTGCGTAAAAGCAATGGTTAGGCTATATATACGTGTTTAATTATTTTGTCAAGATTATTTGTGCCGGGATAAAAGAGAAATATGCAATTAATTGAAAGTCTGGATCAGATCAAAACGCCGTTTGACAACGCGGTGATCACCATTGGAAACTTTGACGGTGTGCACAAAGGCCACCAGTATTTATTTGATCAGGTTAAAAAAGAAGCCGCCGCCATCAACGGAACTTCCGTGGCCATGACATTTGAACCCCATCCCATGAAAGCGCTGGGACTCAGTGCGCCGCCACTGATCACCCGAAAGGACCAGAAACTGGAACTGATCGAGCACTGCGGGCTGGATGTCCTGTTATGCCTGCCATTTGACCAGCGCTTTGCCGCCATCAGTGCCCTGGATTTCATTGAAACCCTGCTGGTGAATAAAATCGGCATGAAACGCATCATCATTGGTGAGGACTACTCGTTTGGAAAAAACCGGCTGGGAAATGTCGAACTGTTGAAACAGCAGGAAAGCCGTCTGGGATATCAGACCATTGTCGCGCCCTGGATTACCGATACAGACGCGCACAAAGACCGCATCAGCAGCACCTGTATCAGGGATATTGTCATGGCCGGAGAAGTGGACCAGGCAATGAAATATCTTGGACGTCATTATCAGATCCGCGGAAAGGTGATCCGGGGACGGAATCGGGGAGCCAGCCAGCTGGGGTTTCCCACAGCCAATATCAAACTTCATGATGAACTGTGTCCGAAAGCAGGGGTGTATGCCGTCACTGTAGAGACTGTCAAAGGCCGGTTCCACGGCGTTGCCAATATTGGATTCTCCCCGACCTTT
>JAABSK010000376.1 GCA_011390435.1 Desulfobacteraceae bacterium
CTGCGGTGCGACAATATCGACTTCGGGCAGGTCACTGCAGAGATGCGTGATTTTCTGTAATTCGTCGTTTGTGATCAAAAAATTTGTGGGATCGATTTTCCCCTGGGTTAAGAACCCTTTTTTGTGTATGGACAGATGGCCGTTGGCATGCACATAGATGAATGAATTTTTCAGGTTGGTGAAAATATAGGCGGTAAATCCCCCGAAAACATTGATGGCGGCATATCCCATGGCAATGGCCAGGATCGTGTACACTGAGCGCCGTTTGTTTCTGAAAACATTGGCCAGGGCATACCGGATCCAGATCATCTTGTCAACGCCCATCAGCGGGTCTCCTGAGAGCCTGCGTCACCGTTTTGGACAGGCCCGCTAATTTCAGGAACATCTTGTTTTATCCGGCCGTCCAGCAGCTGGATCCTTCGTTTGACCCGGGACAGCAACCGCTGGTCATGGGTGGAAAAGATAAAGGTGGTTTTTCTTTGGACATTGATTTGCTTCATCAGGTCGATGATCTTCATGGCATTTTCCGAATCCAGGTTGGCGGTGGGCTCATCCGCGACAATTACGGCCGGGTCCGTGATCAGTGCTCTGGCAATGGCCACCCGCTGCTGCTGGCCCCCGGACAGTTTGCCGGGCCGGTGGGTGATATGATCTAAAAGACCCAGTGCCTCAAGCAGGTCCGCCGCTTTTTTTCTGCCGGACTTTCCGGCGGTGCCCTGGATTTGAAGCGGGAGCAGGACATTGTCCAGGGCGGACAACACCGGGATGAGGTTGAAGTTCTGAAATACAAATCCGATATGTCTGTTTCGCATGTCACTTTTCTGATCGTCGGACAGGGAATCGACCGCAGTGCCGTTGAACAGCAGCGTGCCGGATGAGGGGTCGTCCGTCAGACTGATCAGGTTGCACAGGGTGGTCTTTCCTGATCCGGACGGTCCCCATATGGCAATGAATTCCCTTTCATGGATGCACAGGTCGATGTCCTGCAGTGCCGTCACCGCAGTTTCACCCATCATATATGTTTTTCGAATATTTCCAAGTTCGACGAGCGGTGTCATCATGTCAGACGTTTTCTTTGGGTTGAGAAATAATTTCAGTTTCCTGCAAAGCAAGAATGCAGGCTTTCAGTACATCTTTGTCAACCTGTATCTGAGGCAGTTGCAATAAAGACAAAATGTCTGTGGTTTGTTTGCAGGATATTTCAAAGGACGATTCACCCAGTGTGGTCATTGTCTCAATGACGTTTATATCATTGGCATTCAAATAATCGGCCAAGGGATGGGTTGATGGGGTTTTTGCAAATAAATCCATTGACAGGGAATGCCATTCTGACGCTTTTACAGGTTCAAGATCAAATCCCAGTTCAACCGCCTCACGGCTTAAATCCCGAAAACGGGTGTGGGTTTCAAACAAATGAAGTGTTTTGTCTGAATGGTTTTCAATGATTGATTTGACAATAGCCATGGAGACCGATTCCACCGGGGCCAGCATGAGATTTATTTCTGAATCCGGATACTTTCCTATGTGGAGAGAGGTTTGGAACATCCGCCAGATAAAGTCGCCTGCCAGGGTAATCATGCTGTTTTCACTGAATATAAGACCGGGTCTATAGATACTGCAGGGCACCCCTTTTGACTGCATCCTGCGGATCATATGTTCACTGATCCATTTGGATTTGATATAGCCGTTTTCAAGCCCTGAAAAAGTGTCAGGAATGTCATTTTCCGTATAGGAACCATTTCTGGTCATATCTGTGAAACAGATTCCGATAGATGACACATAATGCAGGGGAATAACATCTTTTGGCGTGATACACAGGTTTAACACTTCAAACGTGCCATCCACATTTGCTTTTTTAAGCATGGAATATGGTTTTAAATGATGCACCTGGGCAGCGGAATGCAAGACCCCGTCAATGGTGTTTTGAATTTTGTGGTAATCATTTTTATCAAGCCCCAGATCAGGTCTGGCAATATCTCCTTCAAATATTGTAAATCGGGATGATATCTCTTCAAGGTCGATGTTCAGGTTGAATTTTTCAACCGTATTCTGAAGTCTGGCCGTTAAATTGGTTTCATTTTTTTCAGGACGAATGAGCAGATAGATATGAAAGGGGGTTTCTGTTATTAAATCCTTGAAAAGGCGGCTTCCTAAAAGTCCTGTGACCCCTGTCAGAAAAAGGATCTGGTTTTCTTTGTCTCCATTGATGTTTTTTCGTCTGATGGTTGTGGGGATGTCAGGCAGCATTTTGATTTGATCCAGTGCGGTTGCAAGATCAGGCTCAGTTCCCTGGTTGCTTTTTGATGACAGGGTGTTCAACCGGGTGCCGGGTTTTTCTTTCGGGATATCATATTCAAGATTGAGAATCGTCAACAACCGTTCACTGATCAGGCGGATACTTGGCGCCTGGACAAGAGAGGCAGGAGAAATCGAAGCGCCAAGTTCATTTTCAAACCGGGTGATCAGTTCTATTCCATTGAGTGAATCAATGCCAAGATCTATAAGCTTATCGTCATTTTCTATGTCTTCAACAGAAAAATCCAGCAAATCAGAGAGGGTATGCTTTACCAGACGTATCATTTTTCCGAGGCGGTTTTCTTTTGGTATGGATAGGAAATCAGCAGAAAATGATTCTGTTTCTTCTGTTTTTTTTGATTTGATACGGTTTTTTAACAGGGACATGCGAGGAGCGATGTTGACACCCTCTTTGAGGTATTTTTCAAAACCGGATCCCGGAACACCCCAGATAAGGTGCCGGTTACCCAGAATCCGTTCAAGATATTCAATGAAATCATCATTGCTCAATCCACCCAGGCCAAATTGTTTCACTTTTTTTAACAGGTCTTTGTCGCGGGACACAATCCCGGCCTGGTGAAACAGCCCCCAATCAACATACTGGGCGGCAAGCCCGGATTTAATTCGCAATGCGGCAATGGATTTTAAAACCGTGTTTGCCGCAGCATAATTGGACTGGCCGATGTTCCCCACATTGCTTGCCATGGAACCCATGAGAAGAAATATGCTCAAATCAAGGTTTTTTGTTTCTTCATGAAG
>JAABSK010000377.1 GCA_011390435.1 Desulfobacteraceae bacterium
TCCACGGAGCAGGTGTTGTTGAAGACAAACGCATTGTTGACAAACAGATTGACCAGTTCAATGGCGTGCTGGACACGAAGGTCAAAGGCCTGGAGGCATTCACCCGCTCCGCACTGACAGATCAGCTGAAATACTTGATTCTGTTTTCATCTGTGGCTGCCAGGAGCGGCAATCAGGGTCAGTGCGATTATGCCATTGCCAATGAAGTGTTAAACAAAACCGCCCAGGCTTTATCCCGGAAACACCCGCACTGCAGGGTTTTATCCATTAACTGGGGACCCTGGGAAGGGGGCATGGTAGATGCGTCTCTGAAAAAAGAGTTCCAGAGGCGAAAAATCGAATTAATTCCGCTTCAGGCGGGTGCCCGGCAATTCATAAGGGAAATGGGGCTTCCTGCAGGGCGTGATCCGGAAGTCATCATTGGGGCCCATTTAACATCACCTGAAAATCTCAAAGATCCCAGACTGTCCAAAGCCCTGTCTCTGGATATCGGGACTGAAAAAGCACGGGTTCTGCAGTCCCACAAAATTGATGGAAAGCCTGTGGTCCCCATGGCGCTGATCATGGAGTACCACGCCCATGCAGCAGAAAAAAACAATCCAGGTCTGATGTGTGTCGGAATGGACAATATGCGGCTGCTCAGGGGAATGAAGCCTGAGAAAGCTCAGGAAGTCATTCACGTCAATCTGGGAAAATGCACGCCAATGGATAACCGGTTTCACGCCATGAGTACCATTACAAATTCAGAAGAACCCTGTATGACCCATTCCAGCTGCACCCTTATCCTGAAAGAGCAGTTGCCCAGCCCTCCGGTGCTGTCAAAATCCGCTTTTATGGAACTGAAACCCTACCCGCTGTCTGTAAAAAAAGCCTATCAGGAGATCTTGTTTCACGGCCCGGATCTCCAGGGGATTCAGGCGATTAACGGATATTCCACCAAAGGAATAGAAGTTGTGACACGCCTTGCACCCCATCCTGAAAACTGGTTTTCAAAACCATTTCACTCAAAATGGATCATTGATCCCATGATGGTGGATGCCGCTTTTCAGGCTGCGATTCTCTGGACGCATGCTCAAAAAAACCAGGTCTGCCTGCCCAGCTTTCTGGCCAATTTCAAACTCTACTCCACGATGCAGGAGGCAACAGGAAAAATCCGGATTCAATTTATTGTGAATGAAGAAACCCCGCATAAAATCAGCGGCTATTTTACGTTTTTAGATGAAAAAAATGTGGTGGTGGCAAGCATTACCGGATTTGAAGCCATTACAGATCCGTCATTGAAAAAAAAATTCAAGCCCCAGCCCCTGTACAGTCGAAAATCCATTCTGGCATTTGCCCAGGGAAATCCGTCCGAAGCTTTTGGTAAGCCCTATGCAGTTTTTGACAATGACCGGCAGATTGCGCGGCTTCCACAGCCTCCTTATTTTTTCATGGACCGGGTCATTAAAGCTGACCATCCCCAATGGGAAATGAAGCCCGGCGGCTGGATTGAAGCTGAATACGATATCCCGCCGGATGAATGGTATTTTGGTGCCAACCGGTCCCGGTTTTTGCCATACGCAGTTCTCCTGGAGATCGCACTTCAACCCTGCGGCTGGCTTGCGGCATATGCAGGATCAGCCCTTGAAAGTGAGGAACGCCTGTATTTCAGAAACCTGGGAGGCAACGCCACACTATCGAAAACTTTGGACCAGAATGCCGGAACCGTGGTCATGCGAAGCCGGATGAAAGAAGTTTCAAAAGCCGGTGGCATGATTATTCAGGATTTTGACTTTGAAGTGATTCAGCAGGGAGCACCTGTATTTTCCGGTACCACCAATTTTGGTTTTTTCACCAAAGCGTCTCTTGCAAATCAGGTGGGTATCCGAAACAGCAGACTGGGCACTTATCAGCTGCCGGAACAGCAGAAAAAAGCAGTACCGTCATTTCAATTTTCCATGGATGCCCCGGTTTATCCTGGGGATCCCACAACAGGAAAAAACACAGGCATGCCGGCATCTGCCTTGCGAATGTTTGATGAAATTTCTGTTCTTGACTTCGAAGGCGGACTCTATCAAAAAGGATATCTCAAGGCCATCAAAACCGTCAATCCCTCAGAATGGTTTTTTGATGCCCATTTTTATCAGGATCCTGTCTGTCCGGGATCGTTAGGGATCGAGTCCTTTTTGCAGATGCTCCGATTCTTTTTGATTCAAAAGTTTGAGATCGATCCGCAAACGTATGAACCATTGGTGGGAACCGATACCTCCCATGAATGGATCTACAGAGGACAGATTGTTCCGGCCAACAAAAAAATAGAAGTTCATGCCCATATCAAGGCGATTGAAAAAAACAAGCAGGCGTATCAGGTTGTTGCGGATGGCGCCCTGGTGGTTGACGGCATCTGCATTTATGAAATGAAAAACTATGGCGTTGCCTTTAAAAAAGCAGTAGAAAAAAACCGGCAATCCAGGGAAAAACAACTCCGGACTTAAAACCAGACGCACCCCTTTCCCAACGTCAAAAGGCCCTGCACATCGTAAAGATGAACAGGGCCTTTTGTAAAGAATAATCTGGCAGCGTTCTACTCTCCCACACAGTCTCCCATGCAGTACCATCGACGCTAAAGAGCTTAACTTCCGTGTTCGAGATGGGTACGGGTGTGGCCTCTTTGCTATTGCTACCAGATTAAGATGGTGGATCCTGGACTTTTGATTGCTCGGTGTCTACATGTCCAATAAATCCAATTTCCTTAATCTGTCTTCGTAAATATCTTGAATATGTCCGCAGTAAAACGTTTAAACCTCTTTGTGAAAAAAAAGTGGCTAAGCCTCACGACCGATTAGTACTGGTTAGCTGAACACATTACTGTGATTACACACCCAGCCTATCAACCTTGTAGTCTTCAAGGGGTCTTTAGTCTATAAATAGATGGGATATCTCATCTTGAAGTTGGCTTCCCGCTTAGATGCTTTCAGCGGTTATCCGTACCCAACTTGGCTACCCAGCAATGCCCCTGGCGGAACAACTGGAACACCATTGGTTGGTCCAATCCGGTCCTCTCGTACT
>JAABSK010000378.1:0-242 GCA_011390435.1 Desulfobacteraceae bacterium
AATTTCTCAAAGACCCCAAAGGCCTGCAGCAGCCGGCCCAAACCTATTACTGGATAGGACGAAAAGGATTTTCAGAGGAATACCCGGTGACCAGGGAAATCATGGCCGGAGTGTTTGTGCCGTTGGAAGACAATATCCAGATGACCGGTTATATCAAGGAAGGGCTTTCTCCGGAACAGGCCGTGGACCGCTGGCTCAAGGAAAATCCGGTCATCCAGGAACGCTGGATGAGTATCGGGGAA
>JAABSK010000378.1:252-3047 GCA_011390435.1 Desulfobacteraceae bacterium
CGCTCTGCCGGGGCCATCCACCAGAACCCGCTTTTCTAACACAAAGGGAAACGCCATGAATACCAAATCACTTGCCGCCGGATTTGACAATGCCGTGGAAACCGGGGTGGAAGCTGTCAGCATCACATTTGACACCCTGTTCAACCAGATTAGTGATGTCATCGAGCTGGCCCTCACCGGCATAGAACAGATATTTTTGTTCCCGCCCTTTTACCTGTTCATCGCCATTTTCAGCATCCTGGCCTGGATAACGGCCGGCAGAGCCATGGCAGCATTCACTCTAGTCGGGTTCATTTTGTGTTACGCCATGGGATTATGGAACGAAACCATGATTACCATGGCACTGGTGATCACATCGGTCATCTTTACTCTGGCACTGGCAATCCCTCTGGGCGTGACAGCCGGTTCAAACCGGAAAGTCAGTGACATCACCCGGGTTCTTATGGACTTTCTGCAGACCATGCCCCCCTATGTCTATTTGATACCTGCCATCGCCATTCTGGGATTCGGGGCAAGTCCGGCAATTGTGGCTACAGCCATTATCGCTTTTGCACCGGCGGTCCGCCTCACCGCATTGGGCATCCGCCATGTGCCGGAGGAGCAGGTTGAAGTGGGCAAGGCATTCGGGGCCTCACCGGCCCAGGCCCTGTTCAAGATCAAACTGCCGGCGGCACTGCCCTCCATCATGGCCGGGGTGAATCAGAGCCTGATGCTGGCCCTGAGCATGGCGGTTATTGCCGGTATTATCGGGGCCGGGGGCCTGGGCAAGGAAGTGTACAGAGCCATCCGGGTGCTGGATGTGGGAAAGGCCTTTGACGCCGGCATCTGTATTGTGATCCTGGCCATTATTCTGGACCGCATCTCCCAGGGAGCGGTCACCCTGCTGAAAACAAAAGGAAAATAACCATGGAAACCCCTGTATTCTCCATCGGCGCCTATATTTCACTTCTGGTGGACTGGCTGAATGTCAACGCCGGCCTGCCCTTTGACCTGTTAAGCCGCACCATGGAAGGGGCGGTCAAATTTATAGAAACCCTGTTGCTGTGGCCCCATGCATATGCCGTCATGGTGCTGTTTTCACTGCTGGCCTGGCGTATCGCCGGCCTGCGGACAGGAAGCATCACCTTTTTCGGCTTGCTGTTCTGCTTTGCCATGGATCTGTGGAAAGCCACCATGCTCACCACAGCCCTGGTGGCGGTATCCACCACCGCAGCCCTGATGGTGGCAATTCCCTTAGGAATATGGTCCGCCATCAACCCGACCGTGGACCGAATCACCCGTCCCGTCATGGACCTGATGCAGACCCTGCCCCCCTGGGTGTATCTCATTCCCGCAGTCATTCTTTTTTCCCTGGGCCGGGCCCCGGCAGTCATCGCCACGGCCGTGTTCGCCATTCCCCCGGCCCTGCGTCTCACAGCTCTGGGTATACGGGAAGTACCTGCCGACCAGATGGAAGTGGGCAAGGCATTTGGTGCCGCCCCTTCTCAGATGATCTGGAAGATCCAGATTCCGGCGGCCATGCCCTCCATCATGGCAGGGGTAAATCAGTGCATCATGATGTCCCTGGCCATGGTGGTACTGGCCGGTCTCATCGGGGCCGGCGGGCTGGGGGGTGAGGTGGTAAGGGGTCTGACCCGGATGATGATCGGGGTGGGGGTGAGGTCCGGCCTGGCCATCGTAATCCTGGCCATCATATTTGACCGGGTCACCCAGGGCATGGTGGCCAGGACAGATCCGGCAGCTTCTTAGGACATCCCCTGAAAGATCACAGAACGGAAAAAAGAATTGCACTACTGTAATATTTTCATGATGCCTTTTCAAGAAAGGAGAGAAATTTGAAACATGACCGTGTCGAGCAGAATGTAAAAAACCTTGATGATGCTTCCATGCGGATCATTGAACAGACCGGTGTCCGTCTCCATCACAAGCAGCTTGCTGCACTGGTGGCTGAAAACGGTGTCAGGGTATCTGAAGACGGTACTGTGTTTTTCACAAAAGAGCAGGCAAAGGAATGGGTATCTTACGCACCTTCCGAATTTACTGTGTATGCGTCAAACCCTGATCATGACATGCACATCGGTGGGGATCATACTGAACATGTTTCTTATAACTCTGGATTTCCGTTTATTGTCGACAGACAGGGCAACAGAAGAAACGCCCATTTCAGCGATTATATCAATTTTCTTAAACTGGTTCACAACACCCCGTATTTCAATACTAATGGCGGCGTCATGGTTACACCCGATGATCTTCCCAACAATGAAACGCTCTATCCTGTCATGCTGTATACGGCATTGCTGCACACGGACAAGTGTTTTTTCGGCGGCATGGGCGGAAAAAAAGAGAGCGAAATGACCATGGAGATTCTTAAAACAGCCTTTGATACAGATACGGAAGGGCTGGTGCAGAAACCACGGATTTGTAATCTGGTCAGTTCCCTTTCGCCGCTCCAGTTTGATGAAAAAATGCTCGATACCATGCTTGTTTACGCTGCACACGGTCAGCCCGTAGTGGTGTCTCCTGCGGTTATGGCCGGCACCACCGGTCCTGTGACGCTGGCCGGAACCATTGCCCTCTCCCATGCGGAAACCCTGGTCGGCATCGCGGTTTCTCAGATGATCCGCAAGGGGACACCGGTGATTTACGGTTCTGCCACGGCCAGTTCAGACATGAAAACAGGGACTTTTACCATAGGCAGTCCCGAATCAGCCCTTGCTGTGAAATATTGTGCGCGCCTTGCAAAAATGTATGGGCTGCCATCCAGGGGCGGCGGCGCGTTGAATGATGCCAAGCAT
>JAABSK010000379.1 GCA_011390435.1 Desulfobacteraceae bacterium
GTTTAGCCTGCCCACCGGTGGAAGAGGGCATGGGATGAATATTCACCTGTAACGGTCGCAACCTTAGAAAAGGAGATACGCATGTATCCCATTGAATGGAACGATTTTCAAAAAGTAGAACTCAGGGTGGGAACCATCATTGCGGTGGAAGCGTTTCCTGAGGCAAAAAAGCCGGCGTTCAAGCTGCAGGTGGATTTTGGAGATGAACTGGGTATCAGAAAATCCAGTGCACAGATCACTGACCTCTACGATATCAGCACATTACTGGGCAAACAGGTGGTGGCAGTGGTCAATTTTTCTCCCAAACAGATCGGCCCGTTCCTGTCAGAGTGCCTGGTCACCGGATTTCACCGGGAAGACGGGGCTGTTGTGCTGGCTGTTCCCGACGGCAAGGTGCCTGACGGCACACGGCTGGCATAAATCCAGAATCTGCTTGACGCTTTCGGACATATCCACCTCTGAAAAAACCCGGCGCCCGGAAAAATAAGTCCTGTTTTCATTTGGATCTATCAGGAGACCGCCATCTTCCGCTGGATTACGTCTGTAACCATGGCACTGTCACCATTGAGTATTTGATGATCATCAATGGTGAACCTGTAATCTGTGGTGTTGATCAACATGCTGTCTCCTTTGACTCTCACATGTTTTCCAAAGGTAAAATTTCCTTGTACGGTCAGACAAGTGCAGTTTTTCAAGGAAGGCGCCCCTTTTGGGAAACGCTTTTCAAAATCATCAATAAATTTGTAATAAGCAGGATCCAGGTCAATATGAATACCATCTGATTTTTTTTCCGGATTCGGTATCAGCTGAAAACGGTCATTCAGGATATAGCGGTCAGACCGAATATCCAGTAGATCATTGGTATTTTTTACAGGAATGAAACGGTTTCTGGGTACGCAGATGGCTCCGGCCCTGTCAAAAACAGAGACAGCACTGCCCATGGCTGTTTCAAGCTGATAAACCACAGGTGAGTCCGGGTCCCGGGGATCCAGTGTTTTTTTATTTCTGATCATGGGAAGCGTTATAATACCATTTTCCCGATTTAAAACTTTCTGCAGTGCAGGCAGATAAATCCAGATATTGTTGGTATTAAAATACCGATGCTTTTCAATATCCTGGAAATTTTTTTGGTCTTCTTTTGGACATTGGGCGATTTCGCGCAGGATATAGCCGCCAGACTTCGTTTTTGCCAGATGCCCGCCTTTTTTATCGTTTAAAGTGCGGTGTGACGTTTCCATCATAAAACTGAACTGGTTTTCAATAAAATATCCCAGAATGGCAGGATCGACAACGGCTCCCAAATTATCAATATTGGACAAAAAAGCATACGCATATCCATTATCGAGCAATTGGTCCAGCATGCCGCTGGTATACAGGGCCGTATAAACATTTCCGTGTCCCGGGGGGCACCACTCAAGGGCCTGGTTTTCATGATGCCGGGCAGGCCCGAGGGTGGCTGCATCAATCTTGGGAATCTTGTGCTGGAGAAATTCTTTATCCAGGGGCCGGTTATTCAGCGACGGATAGGCTTCCAATGCCTTCAGGGTGGCCTTGCTTGTTGAAAAGCTGTTCATGAATACAACCGGCACCGCAGGATCCATTTTTCGGCTCTGGGATACCACGATATCAAGGAAAGAAAAAAAAGATTTCACTTTTAACAGCGCTTTGGGCTGGTTCATGCCCATGCTGGTACCCAGGCCGCCATTTAATTTTATGGCAACGGTTTTATGCAGATGCCGCCTGCCGGTTTCTTCATGTCTGCCGGAATCCAGAGAAGCAAAATCAGTGAGTGTATCCACCGGCTGAATGCCGGTTTCAGGAATCAGTCCTTTTTCTTTTTTTATCATTTTTTCAAAATATTTTTGGAAAATATGGATGACAGGTCCAGGCAGGTTTTCCGCTTTCATTTTTTTTTCAAATGGCGAAAATTTGGCGTTTTGTTTCATAAAGATCCCTTTTATATCATTACCCCGGTTGTATGTTATATCTATTTGCGCTGTTTATCTGTAACAGCGGTTTTTGCCGGTAAGGCTATTTCGATACCAAGGATAATTTACAGGCCTTCAGTTCACAATGCAGGAAAAAATGTATTTGCCGCTGGCATTTTATGTATGAATTCATGGGGGATCAAAAACCGTTTATCAACAAGACTTTTATGGCAATCCTGGCGAATGAAGGGTTGTCACTGCCGGGCGGGTGATTGCCTGAATAGTTGCAGACACTGTCAGAAAATGGTGTTCAAAAGATGACGCCGGATTTAAATAAAAAAACAAAGGCAGTTCTAAAAACTGCCTAAGCGGTCAGGTTTCAGCTCTCTTCCGAAGGATCTATTTCACACTGATCGTTCAAATGCAGTTTAAAAACATATACAGCCAGGACCACAATCGGCACCACCAGAACCAGTCCGATGATCGGCAGAAGGGTAAAGCTTATTACAGTCATGGCCAGGGCAGCAGCAACCAGCATCATACCAATGGCAAATTTTGAAATTCTCTGGGGCATACAAGAGGAAAGTTTCATGTCATTCTCCTTAATTTCTTTAAAGCATATGTTTTACGCGCCTGTAAAATCAGGCCCTGTTTAAAAAAAATATAAGCCAGCCTGACTACAAGTCAATGGCCAAACCCAAGTTCCTTTACCTGCAAATACGGCCTTTTGTGACCATACGGCCTGTCTGTAACAAATTTGTCATTTTCCCCTATATTTTTATTTTGTGATGGAATATAAGGGTTAGAACCAACAATTGAAAATGAAAGACTGCATCGATATCCCATGAAATTCTACAAAAAACATATACTGCCGAAATTGACCCACTGGGTATGCGCCCGAAAAACCTTTGACTACCAGCGAAAAAAAGTGGTGCCCCTGGCCAGGGGAAGAATTCTGGAAATCGGCATGGGCTCCGGGTTGAACCTGCCGTTTTATGATCCGTCACAAGTGGAACATCTCTATGGACTGGAACCCTCGGATACGCTGCGGAAAATGGCGCAAAAAAATGCTGCCGGCCTGTCTTTTCCTGTTGGATTTATCGGCCTGCCGGGTG
>JAABSK010000380.1 GCA_011390435.1 Desulfobacteraceae bacterium
GGTTGACCCAGGAGTGTGTGACCCGTCTGTGGGCCAACCCCAGACTGTGCGGTGTTGTCAGCCGGGGCGGAGCGATTCTGGTTGAATGGATGAAAAAAACCGGGAGGCAAAACCCGTTTTATGAACATTTTGACCGGCTTCTGGAGATCTGCGCACACCACGATGTCTGTATCAGCCTTGGAGACGGACTGCGCCCCGGCGCCATTAAAGATGCCACTGACGCCCCTCAGATCCAGGAACTCATCACCCTGGGCGAGCTGACCCGAAAGGCCTGGACCCGGCATGTCCAGGTCATGATCGAAGGCCCGGGCCACGTCCCGCTCCATGAAGTGGAGATGAACATGAAGCTGCAAAAAAAACTGTGCCACAATGCACCGTTTTATGTTCTGGGACCGCTGGTCACTGATATCGCTCCGGGATATGACCATATCACCTCTGCCATTGGCGGCGCCCTTGCTGCCATGCACGGGGCGGATTTTCTCTGCTATGTCACACCGGCAGAACATCTCAGGCTGCCGTCTGCCGATGATGTCAAAGATGGTATCATGGCCGCCAGAATCGCCGCCCATGCCGGAGACCTGGCCAAAGGCATCCCTGGCGCCAGAACCCGTGATGACCGGATGAGCAAGGCCAGGGGAACCCTGGACTGGGACGGCCAGTTTGACGCGGCCATCGATCCTGACAAAGCCCGGGCCTACCGGCAGAGTTCCCAGCCGTCTGAAACATCGGTGTGCACCATGTGCGGAGATTTCTGTGCAGTGAAGCGGATGGAGGCATTGCAATAGTTTTCTGACATTTTTTTGAATCTTCCGGATTATTGGGTTTGCTTTTTAAATATGATGGTATAAAACTATTGACACTGTGCAGCTTTGGCTCTGCACACCGATATTGCAATTGTTAACGCAAAACATAAGGAGAGCATACATGGCATATGATTATAATGCACAGGAAGTTTTTGAAATGGCCATCCGCATTGAAGAAAACGGAGCAGCGTTCTATCGAAGAGCTGCCAGTCTTCAGAAAAATCCTGAAGACCAGCAGTTTTTAGAACGGATCGCGCAGATGGAAGACCGTCACAAAGCCAGTTTTGAATCCATGAAAAAAGAGATTTCCGACCTGGAAAAAACCCAGACGGTTTTTGACCCGGAAGAAGAGTTGACCCAGTACCTGGCTGCCATGGCAGATGCCCATGGCGGAGAGGGGAATCCAGACATCGCTGAACTGTTCACAGGCAAGGAAACCATTACTGAAGTGATCACCACGGCCATTGACCTGGAAAAACAATCCATTTTGTTTTACATTGGCATGACCGACATGGTTCCGGCGAAATACGGCAAAGATAAAATTAAAACCATTATTGAAGAAGAGAAACAACACGTGGCCCAGCTCACCGGTTTTCTGAAAAAAGCCGGCCAGGCATCTGCATAGCCCCTCTCTGGTGAAGCGTGGCAGCTGCCTGCCCTGAATCTTCCAGCCGGCAGGATGCCATGCTTCACGATTTTGGCAGCCGGATGATGAAGGTGGTTCCTTTTTCCGGAGAGGAGTCCACTGCCAGCTCTCCATTGTGGTCTTTGACCACAATAAAATAGGCCATGGACAACCCGAGTCCGGTGCCTTTATTGACTTCCTTTGTGGTGAAAAACGGCTCAAAGATCCTTTTGCGGGTGGCATCATCCATTCCAGGGCCATTGTCTTCGATTTCAACCTGGATCTCTTTTTCCCCCTCGAATATGCGAAAAGACAAAAGGAGCTCTCTGCGCGCAGACCGGACCGTATACAACGCCTGGGCTGCATTGCTGATGAGATTGAAAAACACCTGGATGATCTTGTTTTCTTCGCAAAGCACCTGGGAGGTCCCAGATGGAAAATCGCAGCAAATCTTGATTGATCTAAAATCGTATTCTTTTTTTAAACTGTAGTCACTGCCGGCCAGATCAATGGCTTTTTTCAACACTTTTGAAAGATCATGACGCTTTTTGGATCTTCCTTTTTTTGCAAAAGAGAGCATATTTTCCACGATTTCGGCTGCCCGGCCGCCTGCGGCATCGATATTGTCCAGCTGGTCAAAAATCCGTCTTTTTTCCATGAAATGACGAATGGCTGACATGGATGTCCCTGCCTGCTCCGCTGCCTCAATATTGGCTGGAAAATCTTTTGTCAGACGGTTTTTGGCCAGTTGAACATTCTGCAGAATTCCTGCCAGGGGGTTGTTGATTTCATGGGCCATGCCTGCGGCCAGTCCACCAATGGACAGCATCTTTTCCGACTGGATCACCATCTCTTCCAGCCGGACTTTTTCAGTGACATCGTCCATACGGATAACCGCACCGTCAAAACCGCTTTCCAGCAGCGGATAAATGGTGACGTCTTCAAAACAGGTCTGTTCGCCCATGGTATGGGAAAGGCGGACGTTCTCATAAATCTGGCGTTCAACCACTGCACTTCTGATCTGCCCTGCCAATGATTCAAGGCGGGGAATCACCGAGAACAAAGGGCGGCCCAGAACCGTGTCTGTCAAGCAGGCCGTCTGTTGTTCCGCCTGCCGGTTCCACTGGGTCACTGCAAGCGCTGCATCCACTCCCACCAGCAGGGACGGCATGGAATCGATAATACTGGACAGGTAGTTCTGAAGCCTGAACAGATTGGTTTCCGCCTCCCTGAGCCGGGTAAGATTGATCATCGAAATCAGCCAGGCTGGTTTTCCGTAATATTCAATGGCACTGGCCTCAATATAGACAGATCGCTCCCTGCCTTTTCTGGCCAGCAGCTTGATCTCTTCACCTGAAACGGCTTTTTCACCTGGAATGCCTTCTGAAGCAAGCGCCTTGACTTTTTTCATCTCTTCGGGTGGAACCAGGTTCTGAAACCGCATCATTCGCAGCTCATCCAGGCTGTAACCATACAGGGTCTGGGCGGATGGATTGGCATAGACAAACCGCTGATCCCGGCACAGCACAATTGCAGTGGATGTGGTTTCAGCAAGGGTCCGGAACAGATACTCGCTTTGTTTCAGCCGGTGTCTGGTTTCCTGGCCCTGCTGCT
>JAABSK010000381.1 GCA_011390435.1 Desulfobacteraceae bacterium
TTTATCAAAAAAAGGGTACCGTCATGAAACTACTTGTTGCCTACGACAAAAACACCTCTACTTCCAAAGTCCTGGACAAAGCGTTGAACCGGGCCAGGGAGTCCAATGCCTATGTATATCTGATCAGGACCTGTGATCCGGACACAAAGGAAAGAGAGATCCAGGAACTGGAACACAGGCTCAATGAGATCCGCAAGGAAGTTTTCAAAAAGCACAATATTGAAAGTGAAACCCATATCCTGATCCGGGGGCTGACCCCGGGCGAAGATATTGTGCAGTATGCCTATGAAAAAGAAGTTGACGAGATCATCATCGGCATCAAAAAGCGGTCCAAGGTGGAAAAACTGGTATTCGGGTCCACGGCCCAGTATATCATACTGGAGGCCCATTGTCCGGTTTTGACCGTAAAATAAGCGGCATTTTATCCATATTCTATTTTTATAAATCAAGGAACCCGGAATGAAACATATCAGACTCCGGTATAAGATATTGCTGGGTGCATTGCTGCTGGTATTGACGGTGAGTGTGGCAATCACCATGGTTGTGTCGGTGCTTGTGATCCAGCAGAATAAAGACAGTGTCCATTCCTCCCTGGCAAAGTCCCTTTCAGTGATCCAGGATCTTGTTGCCGAGCGCCAGCTCGCCTTTGCCGGGGCCATCCAGCATATGGGTGCAGCAAACAAACTGGGGGCTGATGTAAAATTTCTCATGGAATTTGCAGACAGTGATCTTTCCATGACAGGCAATTCCTATGCGAATATCGGCAAAGCCATTACCAATACCGGCATGGTTGAAGGATTGCGCAATGTGCGTGTATACAGTCAGGAGGGGGACCTGGTATGCTTTTTTGAAAAAACAGGGGAAGGCAAATTTCTCATGGGCTTCCTGCATCGGGGCAGCTTCCATTACCGCTTGTTTCAGCAGGGAGATGTCTATGATCAGATAAAAATGATCCAGTCCCCTTCTGTGCGGGAAGTTTCCCTGCCATCCACATTTGCAGGCCCGGCGCCAGGCGATGTGACTTCAGGTTTCACCATTGCCGGCGGCCAGATCAGCCTTGAAACCCTGGTGCCGGTCCATGCCAATGTGTACAGCCGGGAACTGGAAAAAAGTGTGCCCAGGCAATTCGGGTTTGTCCGGGCGGTGATGCCGCTGGACCAGAAATTTGTGGACCGGATGGGCCGGATTACCGGCATGCAGATGAACTTTTTTGCAGGGGAGGATTTTGCAGCAGGCCATGTGAACCAATATGAGAAAGCAGATCTTAAAAAAATTCCCGAAACCACAGAACCTGGCTGGCAGATACAAAATCAGTCCTTGTATTTTTCTGAGGTCACTCTGGATGACACGTTGTATTACCAGGCACTGCTGCCTTTTTATGAGAATGCTGACAGAATCGGCAGTCTTGCGGTCCTTCAGTCCGATGCCATAGTCAAGGCCAATGCCCGGCAGATGATCACCATGATCAGCCTTGTGGCTTTGGCTTGTGTCCTTCTGGTTATTCCTGTGGCCTGGATCGCTTCCGCCCGTGTGGTGAATCCCCTGATACGCATTGTGGAAAAACTCAAGGACATTGCCGAGGGAGAAGGAGATCTGACCACCCGGCTGGAGGTTACTTCCAAAGATGAGGTGGGCCAGGTGGCCCAGTGGTTCAACACCTTTATCAATAAAATTCATGCCCTGATTCAGGATGTGGCAGTGAATGCAAAAACCCTGAACCAAAATTCCACCACCCTGAAAGAACTGTCCGAAACCATGGCAGCCGGTGCAGAACAGACATCGGATCGGGCCAATTCCGTATCTGCCGCCAGCGAAGAGATGAGTGTTTCCATGACATCGGTGGCAGCGGCCATGGCGCAGTCTTCTGCCAGTATGGCCACAATATCGGATGCCACCGGAGAAATGACCCAGACCATTACGGAGATTTCCAAAAACACAACACAAGCCCGGCAGATTACTGATCAGGTGGTGGAAAAAACCAGGCATGCATCCGACCGGATCGGAGAACTGGGAACCGCAGCTGATGAGATCGGTCAGGTAGTGGAAACCATCACCGATATTTCCGGACAGGTCAACCTGCTGGCCCTGAACGCCACCATTGAGGCAGCCCGGGCCGGAGAGGCTGGCAAAGGATTTGCCGTGGTGGCAAATGAAATCAAGGGCCTGGCATCCCAGACGGCAAATGCCAGCCATGATATCAAAGAAAAAGTAATCAACATCAGAAATTCCACGCAAAAAACCGTGGCCCAGATTGACGAAGTGTCAGAGGTGGTGAACAAAGTCAATGAAATCGTTCTGATCATTGCCACCGCAGTGGAAGAGCAGTCAACCACCACCCGCAGTATGGCGGATAATATCCTCCAAATCTCTGAAGGTGTTGAAAGAATCAACACCAATATTTCCCAGAGTAATTCAGTATCCGCTGAAATAGCACAGGATATTACCAGTGTGACCGAAGCTGCCGGGGAAATGAGCAAAAACTCTACCTCTGTGGATACCCGCTCCAGAGAATTGTCAGATCTTGCACAAACATTAATGACCCTGGTGAAAAAATTTAAAATTTAGGCAGACATATCATGATGCAAACAGACCCCTTGAGGCTGGCGGTCGGGGGGATATTTTTATAACCATAACCAAAAGGAAAAAGGAGTTGCATTTATGAAAGACAGGTTTGATACCGATTATCAGGTCGGACAGGACAATGTGAAAAAATGGGGCATGGATGTCCATCCTGTTTTTTTTGTCGTGGCCTCCCTGGTTGTCGTTTTTATTGTTTTAACTTTGTGGAATCCAGTGGAAGCCAAAAAGGTGTTTGACGGTTCCAAATCATGGACCATAGAAAATTTTGACTGGTTTTTCATGATTTCAGGAAACCTGTTTGTTTTATACTGTCTGGCTTTGATTGTATTGCCCCACGGAAAAATCCGTCTGGGCGGACAGGACTGTAAACCTGAATTTACCCGCTGTCCTGGTTTGCCATGCTGTTTGCCGCCGGCATGGGCATCGGCCTGATGTTCTGGAGCGTGGCAGAACCGGTGG
>JAABSK010000382.1 GCA_011390435.1 Desulfobacteraceae bacterium
GTCAAGCGCCATGGCGGATGGATTGACGTGGACTCAGAGCCGGGAGATGGATCGGTGTTTCATCTTTTCCTTCCGGCAACCGGCCAGACATATGCTGAAGAAAGCAAAAAAACACCATCTGATTTTCATGGAAGCGGAAAAATCCTTGTCATGGATGATGAACCGTCAATACGGGAGATGGTGACGGCCATGCTCATAAAAATGGGATTTTCCAGCGTCTCTGTCAGCGATGGAAAAACTGCTGTTGAGGCATTTAAAACAGCTGTTGCTGAAGAAAAACCTTTTTCAGCTGTCATACTGGATTTGACCATCCCCGGCGGCATGGGGGGAAAAGAAACAGTGAAACTGCTGCGGGATCTGGATCCAGGTATCCCCATCTTTGTTGCCAGCGGATATTCTGAAGATGCCGCGATTTCAGATCCCCTGTCCTTCGGATTTACCGCAAGCATTGAAAAACCATTTACCATTGCCCAGCTGGCCCATGTATTGAAAACCCACAGCAGCGGGACACCCTCTTCTGAGCCTGTCAGTCAATAAGCACCAGAGCGCAGATGCTGGCCATTGATGACGAAGCACTGGTTCTGGAAGCCTTTTCCAAAACCCATCCTGCGGATGTAAACAGCTTTGCCACATCAATACCAAATCCGGACATGGACGGCCTGGCTGTAAGGGGGTTGCGGCAGCTGCCATTTTCCGACACCACCGCGCAACGGTCATATTCATTGCAGAAAATCTTTTTACAGGATCCTCCTGCATATGCCCTGGCTTTTGAAAACCCCATCTGCACTGCATCCTGTTCAATTTTCGATGCAATCTCATGAAGCAGTTGAAACGCTTCAATCCGCTGATGGGAATACAGTATCTCAGACGGCAGATCAATTTTTAAAAAAACAGCCTGATGAAACTCCTTCAGTTGCCTTTTAAAGGCTTTTGGCCCTGGAATATGTGGCGGACAGCTTTTGGACAGCCCGTAGTTTTCACATCCAGGGGTCCGGCAGTGTTCAGCCAGGTCAGGATCGATACAGATATCTGTTGCAGCAATCATGACAGCATCGCTCGCTCCTGACATCATGGCCGATTGAATCAGTTTCGTCTGTGTTTCCGCCGGAATCATTACCCCTGCTGGCGAATCGGGGTAATGCGGATATTCACCCGTCGGTTCACAGCATCGTCACTGGAGATAGGCTGGGACTCCCCATAACCGACTGTGGAAATCCGCCTGGGGTCTACCTGATATTGAATCAACGCGTTCTTTACGGCAATGGCCCGCTTTTCCGACAAAATCTGGTTATACGATTCTGATCCAACCTGATCTGTGTGGCCTTCGACCCGGAGCATTGTCTGGGGATATGCGTTCAGTACGGATGCGACCCGTTCGATTTCAACCATTCCGCCAGGTTTGATAGTAGACGAATCAAAATCAAACATCACCTCTGATTTAAAGGTAGCCACCAGGACATTCTGCTCCCGCTGAATACTGGCAGCCTCAGATGCGGCAAACGACTGCTGAAGAGCCTGTTCCTGCCGGTCCATGTATGCACCGATCTGATTACCGGCAATGCCGCCCAGTGCGGCACCGATTCCAGCCCCAATCAATGTGCTTTCAGTGTCCCGGCCGATCACCTGTCCCAGAACAGCGCCGACTCCTGCTCCGACAGCAGCCCCTGTTCCGGTTCCCTGCTGCTGTTTTGAATATCCGGCGCAGCCGGCCAGCGACAGGGCCATCATCAACGCCACCAGCGCACTCACTGTTTTTTTCATTGCATTTTCCTCCTTGGTATACAGGTTCTGTTTGATTTCATCTTCATAATGGACTATTACTTTACCATAGATCCACCCGAACATCACCCTGGAATCTGAATCAGGAGGTATAAAAAATGGCAAAACTCACCGACAGAATGATTGAATTATTCCAAAAGGTGCCGGCGGTAATCCTTTCCACCGCAACTGCCGACGGAACCCCCAATGCCGTTCCTGTTGGCGCTAAAAAAGTGATTGATGCACAAACCCTGCTCATCTCCGACCAGTTTTTAAACAAAACCCTGGCCAACCTGAAAGAAAATCCACAGGTGGCCATCACTTTCTGGGAAGGTCACGAAGGGTATCAGGTCAAAGGCAGCGTTACGATCGAAACCTCAGGCCAGCGATACGAAGAGACTGCAAAATGGATTGAAGCTTTGGGTGCAAAAGCTGGATTTCCCTTAAAATCCAAAGGTGCGGTTATCGTTGAAATACAGGCGGTTTACGGGGTGTCGCCAGGGCCGGGCGCCGGGAAAAAGCTGGCTTAATCCCGGCGCTTTTTTGAGACCACAATCCCGGCATCCACTGCTGTGAGACTGCCGTGGCAAACCACCAGCGGGTTGATGTCCATCTGCTGGATATCCGGGCAGGCCATGCCCAGATCACCCAGCCGGATCAAAATCCTTGCTGCAGCCGTTTCATCCAGGGGGATCATTTTGCGAAACCCGTTCAGCAACCGGGAATTGCGAAGACTGCGGATCAAGCTGACTGCCGCATCCATGGACAACGGCGCCATGGCAAAGGCCACATCCGGTTCCAGTTCTGCCAGAATCCCGCCGATACCAAACATGACGCATGGCCCGAACTGGGGATCACGCAAAAACCCGGCAATCAGTTCATAGTCGGATGGAAGCTGTTTCTGGATCAAAACACGGCCGGCAGGTCCCATGGTCTTCTGGAGCCGGTCAAATTCCGTTTCCAGCATATCCAGGCTGGATATCCCCAGCCGGACCAGTCCATGCTCTGTTTTATGGGCCATGCCCGGTGCCAGCCCTTTCAACACCACGGGAAACCCCTTCTGGCAGGCAAATCTCTCTGCATCCTGGCGTGTGTCTGCGATCTGCTCTTCCACCACAGGAATCTGCCATTGCCTGAGAATCTGCTTGCTGTCAAACTCATTTAAAATTCCAGGAGTCAGGTGGACACGCCCGGACATCGCACCTGCCTGATCTGCTGATGGTTCAGGCTTTACCAATGGAACCGTTCCGATTTTATGCGCATTAAAATGAGCCACACCCCC
>JAABSK010000383.1 GCA_011390435.1 Desulfobacteraceae bacterium
GAATTGATTTCATCATACATGCCCACCAGGTGTTTTTTGCCCTGACTGAACAGATCGAACTGATAAGTGGATTTGCCTTTTACAGTGATTTTCTGAATACCTGCATCCAGGATCATGCGGGAAACCCCCTGGAAGGCATCTTCAAACACTTTTTTTCCTTTTTTTACTGCATCCACATGCTCTGGTAAGGAATTCGCTTTAAGGGTGGTTGCTTTTTTTTTCGCGGCCATTGTATCCTCCCCTGGACGATGCAAAGAAAAAAAATCTCTTTGCATTGTGTTGGATGTGGTTTTGTCTCAGCCGAAAACAGATCGTATAAAACCGTTTCAGCCACTGCATCCGGGTCTTATCTTTCTTGGAACTGTCTTGTGATGCGAATATATGTAAAATATAACAACCCGGATATCGGCTGTCAAACGATTTGATTTGTCTGCCGGGCAACTATCTGCTTGTGGATATATCTTTTTCAGTTTCAAAAAATATGGTAGATTGCCATATGGATTTTAACATTCACCGGAAAATCACTGTGGAGACATACTGACTGTGGATAATACAGATAATCAAAAAAACTTGCCCAGGGAAAGGTTGTTATCTGTTCATGACATCATACAGGAACTCGATGCCGGAACCGCCTTCACAAGGTTCATATTGAAACGGTTTCACCACAGGTTTTCTGTTGAAACAAAGGATGGCCGCCCCCGGTATACTCAAAAAGACCTTGGCCTGATGCTGTGGATCATTCAGTCTCTGGCGTCAGGCATCCTGCCTTCCGAAATAGATGAAACACTTGACTCTGATCCGGATCTGATGAAAATGAAACAGAACCCTGATTCCCGCGATGCTGCAGATCCCTTTTTTGACCAAGACGACGACAAGATAAGCATCGACAAGGATGGACCCCATCTTTTACGATCTTTTTTTTCAGACATGGGAGATCACCAGAAAAAAATTGCCCTGGCCCATGAAAAACGGGCGGCAGCAGAAGAAAGAAAAGCAGCTGCCATTGAAAAACGCGCTGCGGCAGAAGAAAAAAAAGCCCTGGCCATGCATGATATTGCAGCAGCCCTCCAGCAGATGATCAAACAGGGCAGCCAGGATCCTGCGCTTGAAGCGGTGACCCATGAAGCAGTCAAGACAATCCAGATGGATGATGACTTAACCCAGCTTCTGGATACCCCCCTGCCTGATGCTGATGACCTGGATAACCTGGGTGCGCTGATTGATGCCGCATCCTCTGATCCAGCCGCCCCTGATTCCCCTTCTGAAAATGGTCCGGAGGCCCATGGGCAGCAGGAAGATCAGGACACCCAGAAGGAGTTTGAGAAAGAATCCGGTGCTGCAGAACAGATGGATGATCTGGGCCTGCTCATAACAAACACCCCGGATGATACCCGCCCCCTAGATGATGACACAGGTTTACTGGGTATGGATAATTTATCTCTGCTGGTGCAGCCATCCCATACAGATGACCTGGATGATCTTTCCTTGTTGGTCGATGTGGGAAATGGGATGGACAGTGCTGAAAATAGGATGAACAACAGTGCAGCTGAAAGTGACCGGAACGGTGCACCACTTGATGATCTGACAGCCCTGCTGGATGCAGAACCCTCCCTGAAACCCGACATCTTTCGTGATCAGGATCTGGAAAAATACAAGGGTGCAGTGATGAAGATCATCATGGCTTTAAAATCCCGGGGGCTGGATGCCGGGGAAACTGCGCAGCAGCTGAACAAAGACAAAGTGGAAACAATTTCAGGAAAGCCTGAATGGACAGTCAAGGCGATTTCACAGATCTATTCATTCATTGATACAGCAGCCGGATAAAGATCATCCTACCTTGCGCCGGCTTTTTTAGCAAACCGGGTGTCCACGAATTTTTCCAGGTCAATGAGGATGGTCATGATCTTCATCTTGTCCATCATATATTTTTGAATGGTGTCCAGATCCTCTATTACAGGAAGCAGCTCCCCTGTGAGTATCCGGTCCGGCGGCTGGGTCAGAACCCGGTGAATCACCTCCTTTTCCTGGGATAAAAAATCACCGCCGATCACAGATGCCGGTTCCGGCTGTGCATCAATGGCAAGGCCGGATCTCACAAAACTGGTACAGATTTCCTGGATGGCTTCCGGATGTTTTTCCATGATTTCGGTGCGCATGACAAATACACAGCAGGGGTGTTTGGGCCATAAATCCTTGGACAGGTAGAACTCTTCTCCATGACCCTGGGCAATGACCTGGGAACCAAAGGGTTCAGCCACAATAAAGCCGCCGATCTCTCCTTCTTCATCCAGCTGGATGGCTTCAGGCATCTGGAAGGGGGCAACAACCTCCAGTATAACGTCCACATTGGGTTCATTGGCACGGCCGGGGGTCAACCCTTTTTCTGACAACAGTTTGTGAAACAGCATATTGTGAATGGACAACTGATAGGGAATCAATACGGTTTTGCCGGCAAAATCCTCAATTTTTTCAATGTGGGCGTTTTTACTTTTAACCAGGACACTGCCGGATTTGTGGGTCAGCAGCAGCAGTTTCAAATCAACCCCGGATTTGAACAGGTCCATGGCAGTCGGGGCCAGGATCAGGGCACCATCCAGCGATTTTGTGGAAATGGCATCTGCGATCTCATTCCATCCGTTCTTGACAACCGTCTCAAGGGAGCAGTGGGCAAAATTCTCCATTCCCTTTTCAAGCTTGCGTTTGGTGACGCCCAGAATCAGGTGGTCGGTAATCTTCAGATAACCAATTTTTATTGCCGGTTTTTCCGCCATCAAGGTACCTCCAGAAAGTAATAATGGGTAAAACAACCTTTTCTATTATGCTTAACTGGGTTTCAAAGTCAATAAGAAACTGCCTGCCCAAAAAGGTGAAAGTGCATACCCCAGGCTATGCCTGATCCATGATACAGCGGGCCAGAACCAGGTCATCAGGGGTTGTCAGTTTGATATTTTCACAGCTTCCCGGGGTGGTGAATACGGCAAAATCCGCATGCTCCATGACAGATGCATCATCTGTTCCTGAAAAATGTGTCTTTTCAG
>JAABSK010000384.1 GCA_011390435.1 Desulfobacteraceae bacterium
AAAATCCACGCTTTCTTCCCGGCAGGGGCGGAGTGTCTTGGCGATGGGTGCATTGGCCGTTAACAGGGCTTCCCGTTTCCCGGGCCAGTTCAGATGGTATCGTTCCCGGGGGCCTTCAACGATGGAAGTAGACAGTTCCTGCCGGAGCAGATCAAAATCGATCGTCTTTTTCAGGTTGCCGTTTTCATCTTTGGATTCAGTTACGCAGCCGGGGAACAGATCAGCCAGCCTGGCGATATTCCCTTCAGCAAAGTTGGGGCTGTGCATTTTTAATTTTTTCACCTTGAGACTCCTGTATTTTTACTCCTGCTCAGAGTTTTAACTTTTCAATTTTCTGTTTCAATGCATTCAAAGATCGGTTCAGTTCCACGCGCCGGTTAAACTGTTTTTCATTTTTTATTCTATTTTCCAGCTTTTCAGCTTCCCTGCCATACAGGTATCTTTCACGCTGCTGTTTCGGTATAAAAAATTCCCGGCGTTCTTTTGAAACCTTGTCCGTCACCTCATTGGGCACAAACGCCGGGGCAGTGAAGATGAACTCAAGTGAATCAATTTTTTCGAGCTCTTTTTTCAGGGCTTCAAATGCATAGATGGAAAAGCATGAAGCAGCCATTTTCAGTTTTGCACCCGGCTTCAACGCCTGCTTCAGGTCATTTCCCCAAAGGCTGTTTATATTGTCCAGGATTTTCATTATCCCACATTTCACGATAAGACTGCACATAGAAAGCCGCGGCCTGCGGATCGATAAAATAATAATGTCGGCAAAGCTGTTTAAACAATTTCAACACGCGATCATCAAACGCAACATCCAGCAATCGGTCCAGGATATTTTCAATGCGCTGTTTGTCCTTGATTTGCAGTCGAAGGAGCGCATTAACTTCCGACCCATAAACGATAAATGTCCTGTCTGCAGCTTCCTTCTGCACGGTTTGCAGTTGCCCTGCAAACGCTATTATTTCATTAAGTTCAGAACTCATCATTCATCCCTCATCTGTGAGCTGAAATCTGAATGCTTCATTGAGAATCATACTCGCCATTTTGATTAAAAGACCAAATTCATAAATGGTATGTCAACACCATCTTTAGAAAAACACAACCTCGGTCTGTTTTTATGGGTGTTATTGAAAAAACCGGAGAATAGGATCGGAGCTTATGATAACATACACATCACCGGCGGCAGGTTCCTCTGATTTTTCCATTATGGGCAGTTCACTGTTGAGCTTAACCGTGGCCAGGATGGTCAGGGGCTGTTTTTTCTCTTTGGCCAGGTCGAACTGGTACCGGGAAAACTTCCCCTTTTGACCCCAGGCCCAGTAAATCACCTTGTCATGGGCGGATATGGTGGGCTCATCAAAGGCAAGAAACAGGTCCCCCACCAGATCCTGAATCTGCTGACGGGAGGCATTGTCTATTTTTTCATACATCACCAGGACCCGGTGGGTGGCGCGATCCGCCACCACGTGAAGGGAACCGTCAACAAACTTATACAGTTCTGGTGATCCGGATGCCAATGGGTTCTTTTTTGCAATTTTTCGCTGTTCCGCCGTGAGGACCCGGCACAGACCATAGCCCTGATGCTGTATATCCAGCTGTTCCACCTTATGAAACAGCCGGGTGAGGGTGTCATCAGATGCTGCTGCAAAACCCTGTGAGAACATCAGGGACAGCATCAGGAGCACAAGCCATGGAGATACAGATTTTGGATGCATGGATACCTTGAAAATATGGGCAGGCCCGGGAAATCCGGGCCTGCCTGTAAAGCAGAGGGCTGCAGAATACCTGTTACTGGTTGTACCGCAGTTTGTTTTCTTCTTCTATGCGCTTCATGGTGGCACCGCTGCCCCCGGTCTCTATCCACATATGTTCCGGACGGGCCAGGAGGTCGGCGATATGCTGTTTATACTTTTCTCCTTTTCCGGCATGGTCTGCCAGTTCCTGGACCTCGGGCAGAAATTCGTGATAGAAATTTCTGGCGATCTCATACATGCCGTGCCAGTGGGTATAATCCGGCGCAAACATGGCCGCGGCCATGCGGGCCCGGCGGCCTTCATGGTGCCAGATCTCAAACCAGGTGAACCCGATCTTGTGCTGGAATCCGGTATTTTCCCAGATGCCGTCCGCCTTGAGCATATCCACCAGTTCCACCCCTGGTTTGGCAAACTTGTTATTATACAGGTGCACCAGATCATCCAGCTGCTTGTAAAAATCACGCACATGGTTCACCCCGTGGCAGGATTTGCAGACCTCCTGCATGGCTGTTCTGCGCTCTTCCCAGGATACCACACTCTGGATGGTTTTTTCCATCAGCACTTTTTTCAACGCATCCCCTTCCCGTATATAGGATTTGGCTGTCGCTTTCTGGCCTGGCCGCGGGGGCATCTCCCCTGTGATATCCGTGACAGTGCCGTCGGTGAAAGTGACCCGGTTCAACTTGGAGGAGATGGGGGCACGCAGGTTCCAGGAGATCCGGTCCCCCACGTTATGGCTGTTTTTGGCAATGGCGCCGTTGAGCTTGACAAATGATCCCATGTGGCAGGTGGAACAGGTGGGGGCGGTGTGGTAGTCTTCCCCCAGAACCCAGGCCCCGTCCTTGTAGATGTTCATGCCGTTCCGGGTATAGCCTTTTTCTGCAGTGAAATAGGCAATGCCGTGCTTGGATTCCTCATAGATCTCTTTCTGGGGATGATCCGGTCCCAGATGGCATTTGCCGCAGTTTTCCGGCTGCCGGGCCCGGGAAGCGGAAAAATCATGTTTGGAATGACAGGCATTGCACGCCCCTTTGGTACCGTCCAGATTGATCCGGCCGATACCGGAATTGGGCCAGGTGTTGTGGTCCATCTGGGGGGCGTCTGTCCTGGAGCGCAGGGTATTGCCGTCCTTGTCCCGTTTCAGGGTGACGATGGAGCCGTGGCACTGCCAGCACCCGCTGGCCATGTTGGCTTTGTTGTCGGGCATGCCGCCCACGGTTTCCGCCAGCATATTGTCTAAAGAGGCCATGATCTCTCCGGCAGTGGCATGGTGGGATACGCCCATTTCC
>JAABSK010000385.1 GCA_011390435.1 Desulfobacteraceae bacterium
TATCAGGAAAAAAATCATTGAAAAAGATATGGCGGTTCTGGCGGATCCAACCCAGATTCACCAGATGATCATGAATCTTCTGACCAATGCTGTCCATGCCATGAAAGAAACCGGCGGGACCCTGGAGGTAACCATCAAATCCGTGATCATTCATACGGATGAAATCCTGCAGACCCAAAATATCCGTCCGGGTCCATATGCCAAGATCCTGATTTCCGATACAGGGTGCGGTATTCCCGGCGTGTTGACGGAAAAGATCTTTGAACCGTTTTTCACCACAAAGCACAGGGGAGAAGGGACGGGAATGGGTTTGTCCATTGTTTATGGTATCGTCAAGGACCTGAAAGGTGATATCGCGGTTTACAGCGAACCGGGAACAGGAACTACATTCCAGGTCCTGATCCCGGAAAAGCGAGCTGGTGCAGATCAGGAAACCACTCTGAACCGGGCAGCCCTGATAACAGGCAAAGGCAGCATTTTGGTCGTTGATGATGAGCCATCCATTGTCGTCTGGACATCAAAAGTGCTGTCAAAAATCGGGTATTCAGTAGCTGGTGTTTCAGGAGGGCAGGGCGCACTTGACACGCTTGCACAAGACCCTGACGGGTTTGATCTGGTCATTACTGACTTGGCGATGCCGAAAATGGACGGTCTTGCATTATCGCAACAGATTAAGGGCATCTGTCCGGATATCCCGATAATTTTATGTACAGGATTCAGTGAAGGGCTGAAGACAGACCTGTTGGAAAGATATAATATCACCGCTATGATCATGAAGCCCATGATTGCCAGTGAGCTGTCAGCCATTGTAAATAAGGCATTGGAAAAGAGCAAACAAAAGGACCACGGCCAATGATTCATGTTCTGGTTATTGATGACGATGAGAAAATCTGTCTGTTTTTTATGAAACTGCTTGCCCGTATGGGATACCAGTGTCAGGCGGCACAAACTCTGGAACAGGCAAGGTCACTATTCCGTTCCAATACATGTGATCTGGTCCTTCTTGATCTTGAACTGCCTGACGGCAATGGTTTGGACTTGTTACCGGAGTTCACGGCATCAGACGCGGCACCTGAAATTATCATTATCACAGGAACCGGCGATTCCAGAGGCGCCGAACTGGCTTTTAAATACGGGGCCTGGGATTATATCCAAAAGCCCTTTCTTCTGGACGACGTATCTTTGTCTATAAACCGGGCCATCCAGTATCATCGGGAAAAACAGCATACCAGGACGACAGTTTCCTTGGTAAGAACGGGTATCATAGGAGAATCCAATGTTTTGCAGCATTGCCTGGAAAGTGTCGCCACCGCCGCTGTTACAGATGCCAGTGTCCTGATCACCGGCGAGACCGGTACCGGCAAGGAGCTGTTTGCCAGAGCCATCCATGAAAACAGTAAACGCCGCTCATTTCCGTTTGTGCCTGTGGATTGCGGGGCCCTGCCGAATACATTGGTTGAGAGTACACTTTTTGGTCATGAAAAAGGGGCATTTACCGGGGCCGGGAAAAAGCAGGAGGGATTGATTCTCCAGGCCCACAACGGCACATTGATGCTGGATGAAGTGGGAGACCTGCCCTTGAATGCTCAGAAATCACTATTGAGAAGTCTTCAGGAACGCTGTGTCCGCCCTGTGGGAGGCGGAAGGGAAATCAAAGTGAACATTCGGTTGATTGCCGCTACCAATCTGGACCTGGATCAGATGGTTGAAGACCGGACATTTCGAAAGGATTTGCTGTACCGGATCCGTGCCATGGAAATCTATCTGCCCCCACTTCGAGACAGGGAAAATGATATCGAAGAAATCATCATTAAAAAACTCCATGAACTGACCCGGCGATATCACATGGAAAGCAAAGCGGTTTCAGATGAACTGATCAAAATACTGGCCGCCCATCCATGGCCGGGCAATGTGCGTGAACTCATCAATGTGCTGGATTATCTTCTGGCCTCTGCCGGCAAGGATCCAACGTTGTTTCCCAAGCACCTGCCCCCGGAATACCGGATATCCAACCTCACATTCAGCCCATCCATAAAAAGATGCACCACTCCGTTTTTTTTTGACGGATGTGATCTGCAAAAAGAACTGCCTCCGCTGAATGAGTTCCGCAGGCAGCTTGAAAAAGAATATCTCAATACGCTGCTGGTGCGCTGTAAATCTGATCGATACCAGGCCTGCCAGATATCCGGTATTTCCCAGTCCCGACTCTATGGCCTTTTAAAAAAACATGGACTTTCCGGTTTCAGCAGTTCCTGATTCCTGAAAACTGGAATCTGTTCGTTCCTGTTTTTAGGAATACCGCCTGATCAGGCATCTTTTCTGTAAGATTAATCTTTCCATAACTATCTGAAAATATAATTAAAAATTAAATTGTATGTCCCTGGCACTGTTTGTGCAAAATCGGTATTGTAACAACCGAGATTGTTTTTATGGTCAAGGAGATCTGAAACAAGGGATCAACCGTTGAGCTTGCAACGCTTCAAAATAAAAAGAGATCGCCTCAGTGGTGGAAATGCTGACGGGAAAATCAAACAAAGGGAGAAACAATGTCACGATTGGAAAAAACAATGGATCAGACAATCAAGACGATTACCATTAAAACAGGCAAATATCTGACATTTTCACTGGACAATGAAGAATACGGTGTCGGTATTTTAAAGGTCAAAGAGATTATCGGCATGATGACCATCACCAGCGTTCCAAGAACCCCTGAATTCGTCAAAGGGGTAATCAATCTGCGGGGTAAGGTGATTCCAATAATTGACCTGAGATTAAAATTTAATATGCCATCCATACAATACTCAGAAAGGACCTGTATTATTGTTGTAGAGATTGAATCCGATGCCCGGACCATTTCCATCGGGATTGTGGTGGATTCTGTATCGGAAGTGTTGAATATCAAAAAAGAAGAAATTGAAGCGGCGCCCGCATTTGGAACCCGGTTGGAAACCAGTTATATTTTGGGGATGGCCAAAACCGAAGGGAGAGTCAAAATTCTTCTGGATATTGACCATGTTCTCAGT